>JANMNM010000042.1:0-1706 GCA_031373905.1 Gemmatimonadaceae bacterium
CTCCGGCGACGCGTGCAGATCCCCGTTCAGTCCTGATGCGTCGAGGGTGACGGACCGTGCTGCATCCACCGTGAACTCGCGGCTCAGCGCGTCCTCGAGCGCACTGGAACGAAACACACACGACGCGGCTCCCGTGACTGCGACACGCGCCCCATCGGGCCACTGCGCCACAAACACCCCGACCAGTGCGAAGCGTGACGCCGGATTCGGAAACTTGACATACCCTGCCTTCGTCGGGATCGGGAACGTCACCGACGTGATGATCTCGCCTTCGGCAAGCGCGGTCTCGTACATGCCGGTGAAGAACGCATCGGCAGCGATCGTCCGCAGATTGGTGCGGATGGTGGCATTGAGCGCCACGACGGCCGCGGGATAACATGCGGCGGGATCGTTGTGCGCGATCGCACCGCCGAGCGTGCCCATGTTGCGCACCTGACGGTCGCCAATCTTGCCCGCCAGCCCGGCGAGCGCAGGCAGCGCGTGCTTCACGATCTCCGAGTCCTGCACCTGGGCGTGGGTCGCGAACGCGCCGATGGTGATACCGGCAGCATCCTGCGAGATCCCCTTCAGTTCCGCGATGCCGGACAGATCAACCAGCGTGCCCGGCTGCGCGAGTCGCAGCTTCATGGCGCCAATGAGGCTCTGGCCGCCGGCCAGCGCCTTGCCGCCGCTCGACTTGATCGCGGCGGACGCGTCGGCCACGGTGGTGGGATTCACCAGCTCGAATGCGTACATGTGATCTCCTCGCTAGGCGCGAGCGGCGTGAATGGCCTGCCAGACGCGCTGTGGCGAAGCCGGCATGTCGAGATGACGTACACCGACGGGCGCCAGCGCGTCCATCACCGCGTTCATGACGGCGGCAGGTGCTCCGATCGCTCCGGCTTCGCCGCACCCCTTCGCGCCGATCGGATTGTGCGTGCACGGAGTGACGGTGTTCGACACCTTGAACATTGGCAGGTCGTCAGCGCGCGGCATCGCGTAGTCCATGTAACTGCCGGTGAGGAGCTGGCCGCTCTCGGCGTCATAGACACACGCCTCGAGCAGCGCCTGGCCGATGCCCTGCGCCAGACCGCCGTGCACCTGGCCGTCAACGATCATCGGGTTGATGATCGTTCCGAAGTCGTCGCACGCCGTGAAGGCCACGACCGACACCACACCGGTGTCAGGGTCGATCTCCACTTCGCAGATGTGCGCGCCGGCAGGATAGGTGAAGTTCGTGGGATCGTAGAACGCGGTCTCGTTCAGGCCGGGCTCCAGCTTGTCGAGCGGGTAGTTGTGCGGCACGTATGCAGACAGTGCAATTTCGCCGAACGCCTTGCTCCGGTCGGTGCCGGCCACCGTGAACTTGCCGTCGCTGAACTCGATGTCGGTCTCCGCCGCTTCGAGCATGTGGGCGGCAATCTTCTTGCCTTTCGCGACGATCTTGTCGAGCGCCTTGACGATGGCCGAGCCGCCGACCGAGAGCGAGCGCGATCCGTACGTGCCCATCCCGAAGGGAACCCGCCCGGTGTCGCCATGCACGATGTCGACATTGTCCACCGACATGCCAAGTCGGTCGGCGACGACTTGGGCGAAGGTCGTTTCGTGTCCCTGTCCGTGGCTGTGCGAGCCCGTGAACACGGTGACGCTGCCGGTCGGATTCACGCGCACTTCACCGGCCTCGAACAGGCCAGCGCGCGCGCCGAGTGCGCCCACCACGTTCGATG
>JANMNM010000043.1:0-1801 GCA_031373905.1 Gemmatimonadaceae bacterium
GCGGACATCTACACCGGCGTGGAGGAGCTGATCGGGCGCTTCATCCGGCATTGGCGCAATGTGCGCGGAAGCGACGCCGCGCGAATCCGCGTTCACACGAAATGCGTGCCGGACCTGGACGAGCTGCCAACACTGACACGCGCCGGAATTGAACGGATCGTGGACCGTTCGCTGCGGCGTCTTGGCACCGAGCGGCTGGACCTCGTGCAGCTGCACTGGTGGGACTACGACGTGCCGGGATCGGTGGACGCGGCGCTGCTCCTTCGTGATCAGCAGCAGGCCGGCAAGATCCACCATCTGGGCATCACCAACTTCGATGCCGAGCATGTGCTGGAAATGCTCGATGCCGATGTGCCGCTGGTGTCGCATCAGGTGCAGTTGTCGCTGCTTGACAGTCGTGCGATCCGCACGCTGTCGACGCTGGCACGTGAGCGAGGCATGCGCTTGCTCGCCTATGGTGCGCTGGCCGGGGGATTCCTCCACGAGCGCTGGCTTGGCGCGCCCGAGCCGGCGCTGCCGTTGGAGAACCGGTCGCTGGTGAAGTACCGGTTGATCATCGATGAATTCGGTGGCTGGGCGGCGTTCCAGTCGCTGCTCACCACAGTCAACCGAATCGCGACTGGGCACGGGACGACGATCGGTGCTGTCGCGCTGGCCCACGTACTCGGCCAGGGGCCGGTGGGGGCCGTGATCGTCGGCGCACGATCAACAGCCCACGTCGCACCGACGCTCGACGCCACGATGCTCGAGCTGGCCGAAGACGAGTCGGCGGCGCTCGCCGCGCTCATCGACGCGGCGCCAGGCCCCGCGGGCGATGTCTACGGCCTCGAACGTGACAAGCGCGGCCCGCACGCCGCGATCATGCGCTACAACCTGAACACGACGTGAGCGTGCGCTGGTGCCCTACGGGACCAGCGCGCGCACCGGCGGGCTCGGAATGAGGTAGAACTGCTCCTGCCGCGGGCGGAAGAAGCGAAATCCTTCCGGCGTCAGATAGGCGTCATCTTCCATCATGACGAACAACTTCTTGCCACCCCATTCGGGAACCGGAGTGCCCGTATTCAGCTCGATGGAGATGTACGAGCCCAGTCGCAGCCTGCTGTTCAGTGCGGTCGTGTCACTCCGGTTTGCGGCACGGAAATCGATGCCGGCGCCAAGGCCGTGACCCTGTGTGCCGATCGGATGTGAATACACCATCGCTTCAATGCCCCGCTCCTTCATCTCGGCCATCGTGGCGCGGAAGACGGCGCCGCCGGTCAGCCCGGGACGGGAGTGACGCAGCATCAGCGCATCCTGCAGCGTGTTGGTATTGGCCATCGCCTGCCGCAACCCGGCTGGCACCTCGGTTTCGCCCGGCCTGAGGACGTAGGCCATTTTCTGCCAGTCCGTGTCGAACCCCATGTAGCTCACGCCAAAATCGATGTGGACCACGTCACCCGGTTCAATCACGGTTGATTCCGGGGCGACGGCGAGAAAGCCGCGCGATGTCGCGATATCACCGCTGGCACGCTGCACGCGCAGGTCAGGCTGAAACCAGGTGCGAACCCCCGCCTGCCAGAGCGCATCGTACAGATGGCGACGCACGTCTCCCACGGTGGTCCGCCCGGGCGTGATCACCGCCGGCGACAGTGCGCGCTTCACGATCGCCTCGGTGAGCGCCACGGCGGTCCGGTAGTGCTCCATCTCGTCCGGAATCCGCGTGTCGAGATACTCCTCCACGAGGTCGGACGCGCTGACGAACTTCGCCGCTCCCTCGGTTCCGACCGCGTCGGCGATGAATTCGTATGCGTCGTGTCCCAGT
>JANMNM010000057.1:0-3344 GCA_031373905.1 Gemmatimonadaceae bacterium
AGGCCCCATGTCGAACGGCGCGAGCACTGGGACGTCGCGGACCAGCGCCTTGAGCCGCTCGCAGCACGCTTCGCGTTCCTCGCGTGAGAACGGGAAACCGGACGCCTCCGGCTCGAGGCCCGCAATCGCACTGATGGTCAGCAGTGGTTCAGACATCGGAAGTCGGTGCGGCGAGAATGAGTGATGACGCGGGGAACCCGTAGCGTGGAGGCGCGGTCTGCAGTTCGCACTGCAGTTCGATCTGGTGCTCGACGATCGACTCGCGGTTGCCCGTATCGATCCTCGAAGGGATGGCATCGGCGGGCAGTCGCTCGATGCGGAAGCCTGGCGGCGGCGGCAGCGGCGGCGGCAGCGACGGCGGCAGGGGCAGCGGCTCCGGTTTTCTCAGCAGCCACCATGCTGTCGCGCCCACACCGGCAGTTGCCACTGCGACCAGCACCAGCGAGCCGATCGGCCACCGTGGCGGAGGTGGTCCAGGGATGTGCAGCCGCACTCGCACCTTGCGATCGCGAGGCAGCGCCGCGCCAGGTTCCGGGAACTGAGAATCGACCAGTGCCTGCGTGACGTCGCCGACGCGCGGCGTGATGAACTCGATCTGCAGTCCAGCGCGGCGCGCGGCATTGCCGGCACCCACCGAGTCGAGCGTGACCAGCCGAGGTACCGTTGGATCCGCGCGGCGCCGAGGCGGGGTGAGCGAGAAAGACACCGGGGTTCCGGAGTCCACTGCCGCGCCTGCATTCGGTAGCTGCGCGTGAGCGCGCAGAGGTGGCAGCGGCTTCTGCTTCGGGTCAATTGCGACGGTATCGATCCGTCCGACGGTAAGGCATTCGTCACGAAGCTTCTGCTCCGCAGCCTTGCGCGAAAGCCCACGCAGAGGCGGTACCGTCACCTTGCGTACCCGAGGCGGCGGCGGCCCCAGCGAGAACAGTACGATGAGCGTGTCTCCGCGCCGCGCTGGATCGCCGGCCGGGGGACGCTGAAAGAAGACGTGACCGGCTGGTTGCGCGGTACTGACGCTGTCTCGCTGGACAAGGAACATGCCCAGTCGCGCAAGCTTGAAACTGTCGAGAAACGCGGCGCGTGGCAGCCCGATGAAGGATGGCATCATCCGCCGTTGCTGAGGCACCTGAGCCAGTAAGCCAGGCACCGCCTGTTGGTGCGGTTTCGGCTTCTGGCGTCGCTGCTGGACCTCCTGTTTCGCCTGTTGCTGCGTTGGCGGCGGCGGCGTCCGGATGGAGTCTTGCAGCCCGTGCGCGCGCGCAGCCAGCAGGCAGGTCGCCGTCAGCGCCAGCGCGCCTCGACACTGCCGTCGGACCAACCGTAGCCGTGCGCGAGCACAATCCCGCACCTGACGCTCCCGTGAGGAAGAATAGGCCGAAGCGGCACAATGCCGCGTGCGCTGGGCGGGCGCAAGCGAACGCGTGTGGCATGGAGCGCCAGGTGCCCGGAACGGCTGCGCTGAGGAGATGCCGCAGCGAAGGCCCTCGCCGCCCGGACGGTGCGTCGGAGTAACCCTTCGCACACGGCGATTGTGACGGTTTACGACGATCGTTTCGCGCGCGAGTATGACCCGTTGCGTCACGTCACGGCGCAGATCATCGACAAGTTCCCCGCCCACGGAATCCTGGAGCACGGCTTCGCGCGCATCCGCTGCCACACGGGTGCAGATCGTCGGCACCAGCGCACGCATGTGTCGCATTCAACTGGATGACGGCGTCAGCGGGTACGTCTCCCAGGCGTCGATCAGCGTGTCACAGCGCTGACGATCCACGCACGAGTCAGGGCTCGCAGACTTTGACGGCGTGAAAGGTGCCCACCGTTCGGACACGCGACGTCGTTGAGTCAGTGCCAAGGCCTGACGGATGTCCCAGCGTCCAGTCGATCGTACCATCGATGGCCACGGCATCAACGCGCGTAATGCGTGTGGTGCCTCTGACCAGCGGATACGAGAGGAGAACGCCTGCGATGTTGAGGTATCCGCGGAGCAGCGGTCCACCGCGAGGGAACGCATAGTTGCGGACGGCCCATCCGGTGCTCGGTTGTGTCAGTACCAGCACACCAAGGCCGCTGGCATCGCGCAGCTGAACATCGCCCTTCAGCACGCATGCCTGGCGATCGAATCGAATCGCAATGTCCTTCGCTATCCCGTCCGCGGAGACCACGCCGGTTGCATAGACTATCGCTTCACCCGCCTTGACGGGCAGCAGGTCCTGACACCCGAGCAGTACCGCGGTGCAGAGCGTGGCGACGTACCAGCGACGATTGCCGCGGATCATCGGCCGCTCACCTGGGAAGTCGGGTTGCCCACTGATACCCGGCGAAGAACAGGTTGGCGTCAAGCCCCGGGTTCGCGAAGGCGGTACCGGCGTTCGACATGTGATGGTACTTGTATCCCACCTGAACCCACTGCGCACGCGTGGTGCGGATTCTGGCGCCGCCGCCCGCTTCGAGCGTGAAGTTCGTCCGTCGCCCGGTCACGTCCGGGTAGGCGCGCGTGAACACCAGGCCGCCACCTGCAGTCATCAGATAACCACTCACGCGTCGCGTCGACGGCGTTGTGATCTCGAGACCGAAGGGCGAGAAGCCCACCGCGTATGCTCTCCGCGGCAGCCGCGCGAGCTTGTTGGCGTCAAGCACGGAGTCGAACTGCGACGCGAAACGATCACCGATGACGACGAACGGCAGGACTTGTGCGATGTAGTTCACCGACACGCCACCGAGTCGCAGCACCCGCGTACCGGCCTGAAACCCGACGAGGAAATGATCCCGATCGGGGATGGTGCCAAGTGCGCCGTTTCCCGGCGAGCTGCGTGCACCAGCCACGTAGGTGCCAACCTGCCACGCGGCGCGCGACTCACCACCCTCCATCCGCCCGGCTATCGCCGCCTGTGCGTGTAGATCTGGCACGAGCATCACGGCCATGCACGCCGCGCCCGACACGATGGTCATGGCGCACCGGCGCGCCGGCCACACGTTGCAACGGCGCAGCGCCGCCTTCACTCGCACGTTCCCGCTCAGGGCAGGCCGAGCTTCCGTCTGGCGAACGGACGTGAGAATGCCGACGGTGGATTGTGCCCAGTACTCAGGTCGTACGCCTTCTGGAACATTTCACGGGCACGCGCGGCGTCACCCCGCTTCTCGTACGTAATGCCGAGCAGTGCGTGCAGGAACGGATCGGTCGCCTGAATGGCGATCGCCTTCGTCAGTTCGGTTTCGGCGGTGGCAAGATCGTTCGTATACAGCGCCACATACCCGACGAGGTACGGATAGAATCGGGCCTGCTGGGCGGCCATCGCCGTGTCCGCATCAAGCTGTGCGCGCGCCTGCGCCATTGCACGCTTCGC
>JANMNM010000079.1:0-1658 GCA_031373905.1 Gemmatimonadaceae bacterium
GCGGGATGATGGCACAGTGGCACGGAGCCGGCCTGCCGACTCCGACATGCCGTCGGGCAGGACCGGACCGGCCGCCACGACCCCGACAGGGGGTGCGAGTCCAGTTGACAACGTGGCTGGACTTTTCCGGTGCCCTGAGCCAGCGTTGCACTCCCAACTCCTCGCACACCGGAACCCATGCGCGTCACCTCGGTTGTCGTCACGTCGCTTGCACTCTTCACCCTGTGCGCATGCGCTCCATCCGGGCCTGCCCGTGTCCTCGTCTTCTCGAAGACGGCGGGGTACCGCCATGAATCGATCGGGGCGGGGAAGGTGGCGCTGATGCAGCTCGGCGCGGCCAACGGGTTCACCGTCGACACCACCGAAGACGCGGCGAGAATCACCGAGGATTCACTCAAGCGATACGACGCGGTGATCTTCCTCAGTACCACCGGCAACATTCTCGATCGCGCGCAGGAAGTGGATCTGCAGCGCTACATCCAGGCGGGTGGAGGATTCGTGGGGATCCACGCCGCTGCGGATGCCGAGTACGACTGGCACTGGTACGGCAGCCTCGTGGGCGGCTACTTCCTCAGCCATCCCGAGCAGCAGCTGGCAACGCTGCGCGTGGTGGATGGCACGCACGGGTCCACGTCGCATCTGCCGGCGGAATGGAAACGCAAGGACGAGTGGTACAACTTCAAGTCGCTTGCGCCTGATCTGCACGTGGTGCTGCGCATCGACGAATCCAGTTACTCCGGTGGCGCGAACGGGGCGAATCACCCGATGGCGTGGGACCATGAGTTCGACGGTGGGCGCGCCTGGTACACGGAGCTCGGGCATACGATCGAGTCGTACAGCGATTCGCTGTATCTGAAGCATGTACTCGGAGGCATCCGCTACGCGATCGGCGACCGCCGAAAACTCGACTTCGCCAAGGCGACGGCACAGCGGCCGCCAGCGGATTCGCTCTCGCGCAAGGTGACGCTGACGATGGGCACGCTGGCAGAACCGACCGAGATGGCGGTGCTGCCGAACGGGGATGCGCTCATTGCGCAGCGCGGCGGTGAGGTGGTGCTCTATCGCGACGCCGACCACTCCGTGCGACCGGCGGGCAAGGTGGCAGTCTACGCGAAGAGCAAGAACGGCTCCAACGTGGAGGAAGGGCTGCTCGGGATCACGATCGATCCCGAGTTCGCGACGAACCACTTCGTGTACATGTTCTTCAGCCCGGCGGATACGAGTGTCAACCGGCTTTCGCGATTCGAGTTCGACGGCGACTCGCTGCGCTTGGGAAGCGAGAAGGTGGTGCTGCAGTTCTACTCGCAGCGCGAGGTCTGCTGCCACACCGGTGGCTCGCTCGCGTTTGGGCCGGAGCGCATGTTGTACGTCTCGACGGGCGACAACTCGACGCCCTTCGACGAGAAGGACGCGAAGTTCGCCAGCCATGGTTTCTCGCCGACCGATGATCGTCCCGGGCACGAGCCGTACGACGCGCGGCGCTCATCCGCCAACACGAATGACCTGCGCGGGAAGATCCTTCGCATCCGGGTGCGCACGGACGGGACGTATGAGATCCCGGCCGGAAACCTGTTCCCGCCCGGCACGGCGAACACGCGTCCCGAGATCTACGTGATGGGCAACCGGAATCCGTATCGCGTGTCGGTGGACCAGAAGAG
>JANMNM010000089.1:0-1868 GCA_031373905.1 Gemmatimonadaceae bacterium
AGCGGCTCGCCGGTGATCTCGCTCGGCTCCGACATCGATGGCATCCCGCAGGCCAACCAGTTTCCGGGCACTGCCGGTCGCACGCCGATGGTGACGGGCGCACCCGGGCACGGTGAAGGGCACAACAGCGGTGTTCCGCTCAACATCATCGCCGCGCTGGCCGTGAAGGACATCATGACGCGCGAGAAGATGTCGGGCACGATCGTGCTCTGGCCCGGCGTCGCCGAGGAACAACTCGCAAGCAAGGCGTATCTCGTGCGAGCCGGCGTGTTCAACGGCGTTGATGCAAACCTGTTCGCACATGTGAGCGACGAATTCGGCATCTCGTGGGGGGACGAGTCGGCGCTCGCACTGATCTCCGCACAGTTCAAGTTCAGCGGCACGGCGTCGCACGCGGCCGGTGCACCGTGGCGTGGGCGCAGCGCACTGGACGCCGTGATGGCGATGGCCAACTCGTGGGAGTACCACCGTGAGCACATGGAACTGGCGACGCGCTCGCACTACGTGATCACTGACGGTGGCGACCAGCCGAACGTCGTGCCGGCTACCGCATCGATCTGGTTCTTCTTTCGTGAGCGCGACGTGGAGCGCGTGACGAAGATGTTCGAGGACGCAAAGGTCATCGCACGCGCCTCAGCCGCTGCAACGTTCACGAAGCTCGATACGGTCCAGATCATCGGTTCGGCGTGGCGCCCGCACTTCAACAAGCCCATCGCCATTGCAATGCACCAGAACGCCGTGCGCGTGGGCATGCCCGCGTGGAGCGCGGACGATCAGGTGATGGCCAAGTCGGTACAGCGGTTGATGCAGCAGCCGGACAGCGGACTGGAGACGAAGGTCGGACCGCTGCGCACGCCGGCCGACACGCCGACCGGTGGCACGGGCAGTGACGACATCGGTGACGTGACGTGGACGGTGCCGAGCGTGACGCTGTACTACCCGAGCAACATTCCGGGAACGCCGGGCCACAACTGGGTTGACGGGATCGCGATGGCGACACCGATCGCGCACAAGGGTGTCGTGGCCGGCGCAAAGGTGCAGGCGATGACACTGCTCGACCTGATGATTCAGCCCACGCTGATCCGTGACGCGAAGGACTACTTCGCAAACGTGCAGACGAAGACCATCAAGTACCGCCCGCTGATGGCGCCGAGCGACCAGCCGGCCATCTGGCTCAACGCGGAAAAGATGGCTCGGTACCGCGAGCTGATGCGGCCGTTCTACTATGATGCCACGAAGTTCAAAACGTATCTCGAACAGCTTGGCATCAAGTATCCGGCGGTCGCGCCGGGTGTGGTGCCGTGAGGTCACGAACGAACGCCTTGCTGCTTTGCCTGGCGTTCGTTGTGACGCCAGCCGTCTCGGCGGCGCTTCCACCTGCGGTGCGCGAGTACGAACGCTCATTCACGACCTACCCGTTCAGCGACCCGAATCCCATCCCGGTCCTCGGTCGGATCTACCCGTACTTTCGCTTTGACGGCTTCACGTCCACGCCGGTGCAACGGACCTGGAAGGTGGTGGAGCTGGAGAACGATTTCATCAAGGTGATGATCCTGCCGCAGATCGGCGGGAAGATCTGGAGTGCCGTGGACAAGCGCACGGGCAAGCCGTTCATCTACTTCAACCGCGTGGTGAAGTTCCGCGACATTGCCATGCGCGGGCCATGGACGAGCGGTGGTATCGAGGCGAACTACGGCATCATCGGCCATACGCCCAACGTTGCGACACCGGTTGACTACATCACGCGGACGAATGCCGACGGCAGCGTGAGCTGCATCATTGGAGCGCTCGACCTGCTGACGCGCACACCGTGGCGACTCGAGATCCGGCTCGGCGCGGGTGACGCGGCGTTCAGCACCACGTCGTTC
>JANMNM010000095.1:0-20843 GCA_031373905.1 Gemmatimonadaceae bacterium
CCCTCCAGTAGGTACGGCGCTCGGCCCCCAGGGAATCAACATCATGGGGTTCTGCAAAGAGTTCAACGCTCGGACGCAGGGCCAGGATACGATTCTCCCGGTCGAAGTGACGATCTACGGCGACAAGTCCTTCACCTTCATCCTCAAGACGCCGCCTGCGGCGATCCTGATCAAGAAGGAGTTGGGCCTGGCGAGCGGGTCAGGTGCGCCAAACAAGACCAAGGTGGGAGTGATCAGTACGGCTCAGCTGCGCAAGATTGCGGAGATCAAGATGCCGGACCTGAACTGTGATTCCATCGACTCTGCAATCCGCATGATGGCTGGTGCGGCGCGATCGATGGGTGTGGAGGTCAAGGGCTGATGCGTTCCCATGGCAAGAAGTTCAAGGCCGCGGCCGCGAAGATCAACGCGACGCAGGCGTATGCAGCGCGCGCCGCGCTCGAAGCCGTGAAGTCGGCTGCATTCGCCAAGTTCGATGAGACCGTCGAAGTGGCAGTGCGCCTCGGTGTCGATCCGCGACATGCCGATCAGCTGGTGCGCGGGACGGTGGTGTTGCCCGCAGGCACCGGCAAGGCAGTGCGGGTGCTCGTCATCGCCGGTGGTGAGAAGGCCAAGGAGGCCGAGGCCGCCGGCGCTGATTTCGTGGGCCTCGAGTACATCCAGAAGATCAAGGATGGATTCCTCGATTTCGATGTGATGATTGCGACACCGGACCAGATGGGTCAGGTGGGTCAGCTTGGACGCGTGCTCGGGCCCCGTGGCCTGATGCCCAATCCAAAGACCGGCACCGTCACGTTCGATGTCACGCGCGCGGTGAAGGAGACGAAGGCTGGCCGTATCGAGTTCCGTGTCGACAAGGGTGGCAACGTGCACGTCCCGATCGGCAAGGTCTCGTTCGCCATCGATGCGCTGGAAGAGAATTTCACGGCGTTCATCGATCAGGTGGTGCGTTCGAAGCCCAGCGCGGCCAAGGGTGTGTACGTCCGCACCGTCTCGGTCAGCAGCACGATGGGCCCAGGCGTGCTCGTCGATCCAAATCCCTACCGGTAACACGACATGAAGCGATCCGACAAGGAACAGCTCGTCGTCGAGCTGCGGGACAAGATCAAAGGCGCGTCCGCGCTGTACTACACTGACTTCACGGGCCTGAATGTGAAGCGGATGACCGACCTCCGTCGCAAGCTGCGCGCAGCGGGCGTGGAGTATGTGGTGATCAAGAACACGCTCGCGCTGCGAGCCGTGTCGGAGAGCGGTCTCCTGTCGTCCCGCCTCAAGGGACCGACGGGAATCGTGGTGAGCAAGGACGCACTGCTGGCAGCCAAGGTGCTCACCGACTTCGCGAAGGCGAACGACCAGAAGCCCGAAGTGAAGGGCGGGGTGTACGAGGGGAAAGAAGTTGATGCAAAGTTGGTCACGAAGCTGGCCGCAATTCCGCCACGCGACGTGCTCCTTTCCATGCTGGCCGGTGCCCTGCAAGCTCCCATGGGAGCAATGCTTGGTGCCCTCGAAGCCCTGAAGGCGCAGCGCGAAGGCGCCGGCGCATCTGCCTGATCCCAGGCGTCACGACTTTCACGCACCCGGCGCGCAGTCAGCGTCGCCTGGGAACCACGACGGAGATTTGAGAAATGGCAAATAGCACACTGAGCAAGGACGAAATCCTCGAAGCGATCGGCAGCATGTCGGTCATCGAGCTGTCCGAGCTGGTCGAAGCATTCAAGGAGAAGTTCAACGTCACCATCTCTGCCGCGGCCGCTGCGCCGGCGGGCGGTGCTGGTGCCGCCGCCGCCGCCGTCGAAGAGCAGACCGAATTCTCGGTCATCCTCAAGGAAGCGGGCGCGAAGAAGATCCAGGTCATCAAGGTGGTTCGTGAGATCACCGGCCTCGGTCTGAAGGAAGCGAAGGACCTGGTCGAGGCCGCCCCGAAGGAAGTGAAGGGTGGCGCTACCAAGGACGACGCAGCCGCAATCAAGGCAAAGCTCGAAGCCGAAGGCGCTGTCGTCGAAGTCAAGTGACGCTGGCGGGTTAACGACCTCGACTGAAGGCACTCGAATCCAGTTGTACGCATTAGTAGGTGCTGCACTGGAATCGATGCCCGAAGACGGGGTCGTCCCGCCGCCGTTCGATCGCCGGGCATTCCCGGCTGCTCCCGAACGGTGTCACTTGACTCTCCGGACGATTGTGCTGACTGCCATTTCCGCTGGTCCTTTCCTGAAGTTTCCCGCCACAACCCCGCGTCGCCGAAATTTTTCGGTTGTGCGGGGGCGTGGCGCTTTTCGCCTGCGTGCGGGTGAGAGATGCCTGACTCGATGAAGCAGATTTCCTTCGGTAAGCTCGACGTGCGGATGGATATGCCGCACCTTCTTGATATCCAGACACGCGCGTTTGAAGCGCTGTTGCAACTGGACGCCGCGGCCCATGACCGCGAAGACATTGGTCTCGAACGGGTCTTCAAGGACCTGTTCCCGATCACAGACGCGCACGAGAACTTCAGTCTGGAGTTCAAGAGCTACAGCCTCGGCGAACCGAAGTATTCGGTCGAGGAGTGCATCGAGCGCGACATGACCTATTCGGCGCCCCTCAAGGCGCGCCTCGCCCTGCGCATCTTCGAGGAAGTCGGTGGCGAGAAACAGCTGAAGAACGAGATCGAGAAGGAGGTGTACCTCGGCGAGTTGCCGCTGATCACCAACCTCGGCACGTTCGTGATCAACGGCGCCGAGCGCGTCATTGTCAGCCAGCTGCATCGCTCGCCGGGCGTGGTGTTCGAGGAGAACACGCATCCGAACGGGCAGCGCCTCATCTCGTCGCGCATCATCCCGTTCCGCGGATCGTGGGTGGAGTTCACCGTCGATATCCACGACGTGATCTTCGTGCACATCGACAAGAAGAAGAAGTTCCCCGCCACCGCGCTGCTGCGCGCACTGGGGTACGGCGGCAACGAAGACATCTACCGTCTCTTCTTCGGCATCCGTGAACTGGACATCGAGCGTATTCGCGAGAACCGTCAGGATCTCCGCGAAGTGGCCGGTGCCATCGTCGCCGAGGAGCTTACGCTCGTCGGCCGCGAAAAGCTCGCCGAGGAGATGAAGCCGAAGAAGGAAACGAAGAAGGCACGGCTCGAGCGGGAGTCCGCCGAAGCCGATCGCACCGTCAAGGTTGGCGACGAGCTGGATGACCAGCTGGTCAGCCGCCTGCGCGAAGCCGGATACAAGAAGGTCAAGGTCTTCGCCAGCTACCACAACGTGGAGTTGCGCGATGAGATGGACGCGTTCGAGAACGGCGAGCGCGAGGAGCCGCGCGCGCTTGCAATGGACGTTGTCTCGAAGGACGGTGAAGTGCTCGCCGAGGCGCATCAGCTGCTCAAGCCTGCGCTGATCAAGAAGCTGCGCGCGGCTGGCGTCGTGCGCACGAAGGTCTTCGCCGCAACCGGGCGCATGGAGTCGTCGCTGATCAAGAACACGATCGCGAAAGACCCCACTGACCCGATCCGTCTTGAGCCGAAGGACATCGCGAAGGCCGGATCTCCGGCACTCGCCGGCGAGATGACGGCGTTGAATCAGATCTATGCGCTGTTGCGCCCGGGCGATGCCCCGAACGCAACCACGGCGAAGGACGCGCTCATGCGCCTGTTCTTCAACCCGAAGCGCTACGATCTGGGCCGCGTTGGTCGGTACAAGATCAATCAGCGGCTTGGCCTCGAGACCGATCCGGCGACGACGGTGCTGACCACCGAGGACTTTGTCGAGATCGTGCGCACGCTGATCGAGCTGCACGAAGGTCGCGGTGATACGGACGACATCGATCACCTCGGCAATCGTCGTATCCGCTCCGTCGGCGAACTGATCGCCAACCAGTTCTCCGTTGGGCTCAGCCGCATGGCGCGCCTCGTCAAGGAGCGCATGAGCATCAACACCGATCCCGAGCGCATCTCGCTCGACGATCTGGTCAATGCGCGGACGGTGAGCGCTGTCATTCAGGCGTTCTTCGGCTCGTCGCAGTTGTCACAATTCATGGACCAGACCAACCCGCTGGCGGAGTTGACGCACAAGCGTCGCTTGTCGGCGCTTGGCCCGGGCGGCCTGACACGTGAACGCGCCGGTTTCGAGGTGCGCGACGTGCACTTCTCGCAGTACGGTCGCATGTGCCCGATCGAGACGCCGGAAGGTCCGAACATCGGCCTCATCACGTCGCTGGCGTGCTTCGCGCGCGTCAACGACCTCGGCTTCGTCGAGACGCCGTACCTCGTCGTTCGCGACGGACGCGTCACCGATGACATCGAGTGGCTCGATGCCACCCGCGAGGCCAACCGGACGATCGCGCAGGCGAACGCGAAGTTGAATCCCGACGGGACGTTCATGGAAGAGTTCGTGCTGGCCCGTCGCGAAGGCGACTTGCCGCTCGTCTCCGGCAAGCGCATCGACTACATGGACGTGGCGCCGGAGCAGCTCGTCTCCATTGCCGCCGCGCTCATTCCGTTCCTCGAGCACGACGACGCCAACCGTGCGTTGATGGGCTCGAACATGCAGCGGCAGGCCGTGCCACTCCTCAATCCCCGCACGCCGGTTGTCGGCACGGGGCTCGAGGAGAAAGTGGCACGCGACTCGGGCGCATGCATCATTGCACGTCGCGGTGGTGTGGTCACGCGCGTGACCGCCGACGAGATCATCGTCGATGCCGGCCCTGCAGAACACAC
Source organism: Gemmatimonadaceae bacterium (assembly GCA_031373905.1). GTDB lineage: Bacteria > Gemmatimonadota > Gemmatimonadetes > Gemmatimonadales > Gemmatimonadaceae > JACMLX01. The sequence goes on from JANMNM010000095.1 coordinate 4,691, forward strand.
GACAGACCTCACCCGTCCGCTGGCGCGACTTGGCCAGATCGATCGGTACAAGGTCAAGAAGTACTGGCGTACCAACCAGGACACGGCGATCAACCAGCGTCCGATCGTTCGGCTCGGCCAGAAGGTCAAGGCCGGTCAGGCGCTCGCCGATGGTGCGGCCACCGAGTTCGGCCAGCTGGCACTCGGTGCCAACGTCACCGTGGCGTTCATGCCGTGGTATGGCCACAACTTCGAGGACGCCATCGTCCTCAGCGAGCGCCTCGTGAAGGAGGACGTGTACTCGTCCATCCACATCCAGGAGCTCGAGCTGCACGTCCGCGACACCAAGCGCGGCCAGGAAGAAATCACGCGTGAAATCCCCAACGTCTCCGATGAGACGCTGGTGGACCTTGACGAGCGCGGCATCGTCCGCATCGGCGCACACGTGAAGCCGGGTGACATCCTCGTCGGCAAGATCACACCGAAGGGTGAGACGGAGCTGTCGCCGGAAGAGAAGCTGCTGACGGCGATCTTCGGCGAGAAGGCGAAGGACGTGAAGGATTCGTCCCTCAAGGTGTCGCCGGGCATGGAAGGCGTGGTCATCGACGTCAAGATCTTCTCGCGCATCGAGGACTCGGTGGTCGAGAAGGATCGTGGCGAGCGCATTGGTGAGGTCCGCCGCGTCGAGGGTGAGGAGAAGATCCGTGTCAACGAGATCCGCGACAACGAGCTGGCCGACGTGCTCGACGGCCAGACGGTGGCGCTTGCGCTCAAGTCCGGAACGGTCGAAGAGTCGATCACACAGGGCACAGTGCTGACGAAGGAGTTCCTGCGCACGTTCAAGATGGCGTCGCTCGATCTCAAGACCTTCCGCGTGTCGAACACCAAGGTGAACGACCAGATCCGCGTCATCCTCGATGCAGCAGCGGCAGAGAAGTCGCGGATCGAGGAGTGGGCAGAGCAGCGGATCGACAGCATCCTGCAGCCGGATGAATTGCCGCCTGGCGTGATCCAGCTCGTGAAGGTGTATCTCGCCGAGAAGCGCAAGATTTCAGTCGGCGACAAGATGGCAGGGCGCCACGGCAACAAGGGTATCGTTGCTCGCATCGTGCCCGAGGAAGACATGCCTTTCCTGCCGGACGGTCGTCCGGTCGACATCGTGCTCAATCCGCTCGGCGTGCCGAGCCGCATGAACGTTGGGCAGATTCTCGAGACGCATCTGGGGTGGGCGGCGAAGCTGTTGGGCTTCTATGCCAAGACACCGGTGTTCCAGGGCGCGAACGAGCGTGAAATCGGATTGATGTTGCGTCTGGCCGCGCTCAGCTGGACGCGGAAGGCACTCGAGTTGCAGGCGACGGCACCGCTGGTGATCACCGACAGCGATCTGGCATCGATCGTTGCCGATGTGAAGCCATCGCTGGAAGACGCGGACAAGGTGACCCTGCTGCACGATGCCAGGATCGCCGATCTCAATGCCCGCGCGATGTCGGCGCAGACGAAGGACGTGCATGCACGCGTGAGTGCCTACATCATGTCGGCGGCACGTGAGCTGGCGGAGCGTGAGCGCACGGAGCTCGGGTATCAGGTCACGGCACATGAGATCATGCTCAACGATGCGTCGGCAGGGCAGCGCGACGCGTTGGCGAGCGGTGTGCAGCTGGTGGCGTCAGCGCAGGCGGGTGGCGACAGCGACCTGTTGGCTCGTCATGAGTTGCGTGCGCTGGCCGCGGCGACTTCGGGGAAGAAGTCAGACCTCGATATCGACACGGCCTGCGACGAGTTGCTCCGCCTGTCCGGCACGACGCCGGCTGGCAAGATCTGGCTTCGCGATGGTCGCAGTGGCGAGACGTTCTCGTCGCCGGTCACTGTGGGTGAGGTCTACATGCTCAAGCTCAGCCACCTGGTTGACGACAAGATTCACGCGCGAAGCATCGGACCGTACTCCCTCGTCACCCAGCAGCCGCTGGCTGGCAAGGCGCAGTTCGGTGGCCAGCGCTTTGGAGAAATGGAAGTGTGGGCGCTCGAAGCGTACGGCGCCGCGCACGTGCTGCAGGAGATCCTCACCGTCAAGTCTGACGACGTGAACGGTCGCAGCCGCGTGTACGAAGCCATCGTGAAGGGCCAGAACCTGCCGGAGCCGGGCACGCCGGAGTCGTTCAACGTGCTGGTGAAGGAACTGCAGGCGCTCGGGATTTATGTGAAGATGGGAGCCAAGGGCGACGGATTCTCGCCCAATGCCCTGCTTGACGGCACTGGCGCCGACAACGCCAGCGAGGAGTGACGCGATGATTGACTTCCGAAATGCGCGCGAGGCGCGGGCCTCGAGCTTTGACTACATCCGGATCCGGATCGCCTCCCCCGAGGAGATCCGTGGTCCGAAAGATCCGAAGGAACGCGAGCGCCTCGAAATGGCGGGGCTCCGGACCTGGTGGTCGTGGGGCGAGGTCACCAAGCCCGAGACGATCAACTACCGCAGCTTCAAGCCGGAGAAGGATGGTCTCTTCTGCGAGCGGATCTTCGGTCCCGTCAAGGACTGGGAATGCCACTGCGGCAAGTACAAGCGGATCCGCTATCGCGGCGTGATCTGCGACCGATGCGGCGTGGAAGTCACGCTCGCCAAGGTGCGCCGCGAGCGCATGGGTCACATCGAACTGGCGGTGCCGGTTGCGCACATCTGGTTCTTCAAGACCCTGCCAAGCCCGATGGGCAACCTGATCGACGTCACGCTGCGTGACCTCGAGAAGGTGATCTATTACAGCAACTACATCTGCATCGATCCCGGCTCGCAGGAAGTCCGTGCGAACCAGCTGCTGAATGAAGACGAGTACCTCGACCTTCGCATGCGTGCGAAGGAGCAGGGGGACACCGCCTTCCTCGCGGAGATCGGTGCGCCGGCCGTGCGTGAACTGCTCAAGCGTCTCGATGTCGACACGCTGGCGGATTCACTTCGCACGTCGCTGACCACCGAGACGAGCCAGCATCGGAAGAAGCAGATGCTGAAGCGCCTCAAGATCGTCGATGCATTCCGCAACTCGGGTGCAAATGGCGAGCAGCGCAACCGCCCCGAGTGGATGATCATGGACGTGATTCCGGTGCTGCCGCCGGACCTGCGCCCGCTCGTCCCGCTCGACGGTGGCCGTTTCGCGACATCCGACCTGAACGACCTGTATCGTCGCGTCATCAACCGCAACAACCGTCTGCAGAAGCTCATCCTGCACCGCGCACCGGAAGTCATTCTCCGGAATGAGAAGCGCATGCTGCAGGAAGCGGTTGACGCACTGTTCGACAATGGCCGCCGGTCGAAGGCGATTCGCGGTCGCGGCAAGCGTCCGCTGAAGTCGCTGAGCGACATGCTGAAGGGTAAGCAAGGCCGGTTCCGACAGAATCTGTTGGGCAAGCGCGTGGACTACTCCGGTCGCTCGGTCATCGTGGTGGGCCCCGAGCTCAAGCTGCATCAGTGCGGCCTGCCGAAGGCGATGGCGCTGGAGCTCTTCAAGCCGTTCATCATCCACAAGCTCGTGGACAAGGGCATTGCGGAAACCGTCAAGCGCGCCAAGAAGATCGTGGAGCGCGAGAGCCCCGAGGTGTACGAGATCCTCGAGGAGATCATCCGCGACCACCCTGTCCTGCTGAACCGTGCGCCGACGCTGCATCGCCTGGGTATCCAGGCGTTCGAGCCGGTGCTGGTGGAAGGCAAGGCAATCCGTATTCACCCGCTCGTCTGCGCGGCGTTCAACGCCGACTTCGACGGTGACCAGATGGCCGTGCACGTGCCGCTGTCGTTTGAAGCGCAGATCGAGGCGCGCGTGCTGATGCTGTCGTCGAACAACATCCTCAAGCCGGCCGACGGGCGCCCGGTGGCGGAACCGAGCCAGGACATCGTGCTCGGCTGCTACGTGGCCACCAAGGCACCGGCGGATTTCGACGTCACGGCCAAGGATCCGAAGAAGTACAACGCACTGAAGCATTTCAGCACGCATGCCGAAGTCGAGACGTCCCTGGCGCTCGGCCACATGATCCGGAAGGATGTGATCCGGTACCTGTTCAACGGCGAGTGGATCACCACCACCGCCGGCCGCGTGCTGTTCAATGCCATTGTCCCGACGGCACTGGGCTTCCAGAACCGTGACATGAAGAAGAAGGTGCTCGGTGAGCTCGTGTTCGAGAGCTACCGTCGTGCCGGCTTGTCCGAGACGGTGACGTTCCTCGATCGCCTGAAGGAATTCGGGTTCACCAATGCGACGCGTTCCGGCGTGTCCATCGGCATCGAGGACCTGCACATCCCGAAGGAAAAGGATGAGCTGCTCAAGGAAGCGGGCGAGCGAGTCGATCGCTTCCAGCGCGCGTACCAGACGGGCAACATCACGAACGGCGAGCGCTACAACAAGGTGATCGACACCTGGACGCACGCGAACACCGACATCGCCAACGCGATGGTCGATGCGATGCGCACATCACAGGGTGGGTTCAACCCGGTGTTCATGATGTTCGACTCGGGTTCACGCGGATCGCGCGACCAGATCCGTCAGCTCGCCGGCATGCGCGGCCTGATGGCGAAGCCGCAGAAGAAGCTCACGGGTGGTCTTGGTGAAATCATCGAAAGCCCGATCAAGTCGAACTTCCGTGAAGGGCTGTCTGTCCACGAGTACTTCATCTCGACGCACGGTGCCCGCAAGGGTCTCGCCGACACCGCGCTCAAGACGGCCGACGCAGGGTACCTGACGCGTCGTCTCTGTGACGTCGCGCAGGATGTGACGATCGCCGAGGAGGATTGCGGTACGCTGCTGGGTATCGACGCCGAGGCGCTGAAGGAAGGCGAAGACGTGATCGAGTCACTCAGTGAGCGGATCGTCGGCAGCTTTGCCGGTGAGGATGTGTACGATCCGTTCGAGCGTGATGAGAGCGGACGGCCGCGCCTGCTGGTGGAAGCCGGTACGATGATCGACGAGGACATGGCGAAGATCATCGAAGAGTCGAGTATCGAGAAGGTGAAGATCCGCTCGGTCCTGACCTGCGAGAGCAAGCGCGGGCTGTGCCGCATGTGCTACGGCCGCAACCTCGCGACCATGGCAGTCGTGGATCTGGGTGAAGCGGTCGGTATCATTGCCGCGCAGTCGATCGGTGAGCCGGGTACGCAGCTCACGCTGCGCACCTTCCACATCGGTGGCGCGGCGGCCCGTATCGCCGAGCAGACGGTGAAGAAGACGAAGGTGCCGGGTGTCGTCGAGTTCGGCGATCGCCTGACGTTCGTCACGGACAAGGATGGCAAGAGCATCGTCACCTCGTACGAAGGCGAGCTCACCATCAAGGGATCAGCCGATGCCAGCTATGGCGTTGGTGCCCGTCTGCTGGTGCCACTCGGCGCCGAGTTGATGGTCGCGGAAGGTCAGGTCGTGAAGAAGGACGACACGATCTTCAGCTGGGATCCGTACTCGAACCCGATCATCGTGGACGTCAGCGGTCATGTCCGTTTCGTGGACCTGGTCGAGGACGAGTCGATGTCGGACGAGCTGGATGAACTGACCGGTATGCGCGAGCGTCGCGTGATCGAGGATCGCGACAAGAAGCTGCACCCGCACATCGAGATCATCGATGCGAAGGGCCAGCGTGTGCGTGACTTCGTGGTGCCGGTTGGCGCCAAGCTGGAAGTGAAGGATGGCCAGGCCATCAGCGCCGGCACGATCATCGCCAAGGTGAACCGCGAGGCGTACAAGACGCGCGACATCACCGGTGGTCTGCCGCGAGTCGCTGAGCTCTTCGAGGCGCGTCGTCCAAAGGATCCGGCGACGATCACCGAGATCGACGGTGTCGTGCGGTTCGGCGACATCAAGCGCGGAAAGCGTGAGATTCGCGTGTATCCGGCCGATCCGAAGACGGGCTGGACGGAAGTCGAGTCGGCGGAGCTGAAGCAGTACGAAGTGCCATCCGGCAAGCATCTCCGTGTGCACGAGGGTGACCGCGTGCGTGCCGGCGACCGTCTGTCGGAAGGGCCGGTGAATCCGCACGACATTCTCGCGATCAAGGGCCCACGCGCGGTGCAGGAGTATCTCCTGAACGAAGTGCAGGAGGTCTACCGTCTGCAGGGTGTGAAGATCAATGACAAGCACATCGGCGTGATCGTGCGCCAGATGCTGCAGAAGGTTCGTGTGACAGAGAGCGGCGACACGGAATTCCTCGAAGGGGAGCATGTCGAGCGCGCGATCTGGCTGAAGGAGAACGAAGGGATCGAGCTCAGTGGCAAGACCCCGTCGCAGGCCGAGCCGCTGCTGCTCGGCATCACGAAGGCGTCGCTCACGACGCAGTCGTTCATCTCCGCGGCAAGCTTCCAGGAGACCACGCGCGTCCTCACCGACGCGGCAATTCGTGGGTCGCAGGACGACCTGCTTGGTCTCAAGGAGAACATCATCATCGGGCATCTCATCCCAGCGGGTACCGGCATGTACCGGTACAACGATGTCGAGATCGAAGGGCTGGAGCCACCGCCGATGCCAGAGTCGCCGTTTGATTCCAGCGCCTCGTATCTCGAGCCGCCAGCCATCACGCCACTGTCAGTGCCCGTTGCGGCAGGGCTGCCGGACGAGATGTAGCCTGCAGGCAAGTCAGTTGTGCGAAACGGCCCGGGGCAAGTTGCTCCGGGCCGTTTTGCTCGGTGGTCTGCCGAGGGAACCGCGCTCCACCCCCTCGCCTCAGTCGATCATGTCCATGAGTCGGATCTTCATCCCCGGAAGAACCGTCTCGCCGTCGAGCGAGTCATCCGCCGCCAGCCGTGACTCGCTGCCATCGGCGCGGTACACCCGCGCCAGGCGGCGCTGCAGGTCTATGATCCAGACGAGGCGCGTTCCCGCGTTGAGCCAGTCACCAACTTTCTCGAGCACCTTTCCGGGGCGATCAGACGGGGCCAGCACTTCGACAGCCAGATCGGGCGCAAACTCCGGATACGCGTTCATCGGCTTTGCCGGAACTCGCTCCGCACGAATGAACGCGACATCGGGAGCGCGCACGGTGTCGGGATTCCGGAAGAGCGTGAAGCCCGTCTCAGCCGCCAGCACGACCCCAAGTGCGTGTGCGTTCACGTGACTCGCGATCGCGACCAGCAGGCGCGCTGCAACAAGGCCGTGTCGGTACCCCGGTGGCTCGCGTACAACGAGTCGACCTGCAACGAGCTCCGTGCACTTGTCGGGCACCGGATTCGCCATCAGATCTTCAGCCGTCAGCAGTGTGGCAGAGTATGACACAGATGATTTGCGTTGGGCGTTCGAATGATGTGTCATGTGACGAGCGTACCGCCGCACGTCACGCGAGCGTCAGCGACACCTACGGTAACACTTCGCCGCGGAACATGCGCAAAGCGCGCGAATAGGATGATCCCGAATCTCCGACCGTTCTGAAGCAGGGCCGGGCGTGTTCGGTCGCGCTCGGACGGTTCCGGCGCTCCCGATGGGGCGCCAGCGCGGCGATCGGGCGCCCCCTGCGTTCTGCCTGTACCGCGTGCATTCTTCCGGCATGAACACTCGTCACCTCTCACGCCTGCTTCCGATGACCGCGCTGGCTGGCGCGCTTGCCGGTTGTACAAGTGCCCCGTCCGGCGCACTCGCGGCTGCGACTGACGCGCCCCGCCTCCCGACCGGCGTCCGCCTCGACCCCGCTGGCCCGCGCATCGATGTCGGCCCCCTTCCGCTCGCGTCTGTGCTCTCGCCCGATTCGTCGCACATCCTGTTGCTGCTGAACGGATGGCGACTGCAGGGCGTGCAGGTCGTGGACCGGCGCTCGGGCGCGATGGTGCAGACGGTGGAGCAGCCAGCCGCGTTCATCGGCCTCACCTTCAGTCCAGACGGACGTACCCTGTACGCGTCCGGTGGCAACACGGACGCGATCTATCGATACGATTGGGCTTCGTCTCGTCTGACCCTGCGTGACTCGCTGATCGTGCGCGAACGCCCGGACGTCAGGAGCAACGGCTCGAGTTATCCCGCCGGCATCGCCACCAGTCGGGATGGTCGTTTGCTCTACGTCGCGGAGAATCTCGCGGACTCGCTTGCCGTGATCGATCTCGCGACCGGCCGGGTCACGCAACGCCTGCCCGCAGGGCGCTATCCGTACGCCGTCAGTGTGGGGAACGATGGTGTTGTCTTTGTCTCGAGCTGGGGCACCCAGGAGCTGCACGTCTATGACGCCACTCCGGACAACCGGCTGCGCCAGGCCAGGCCGATCGTCGTGGGACGTCATCCGTCGACGCTGCTGCTGAACCGCGATGGATCGCGCGTCTTCGCGACATCGGCATCGACCGACGCGATCAGTGTGATCGACACGAGGTCTCGCACCGTGGTCACGACGCTGCGTGATCCGACTCCCGCGAACCTCGGCCAGGGGAGTGCGCCGCTCGGGATGCTGCTGTCGGCGGACGGCACCAACCTGTACGTGACTGAGGGCGACAACAACGCGGTTGCATTGTTCGCACTCAGTGCGATGACCGCCGGGACGGGAAGCGGCACACGCGATTCGCTCGTCGGCCGGGTGCCGGTCGGCTGGTATCCCGTCGCGTTGCTGCGTGTCGGCGACACACTTCATGTGATCGATGCGAAGGGACGTGGCACCGGCCCGAATCCGAAGCTCCCGCAGCCAGGTCAGACCGGCAAGCCCGATGATAGAGCCGTGAGCTACACCTCCGGGCAGATCAATGGAACGATCACGCGGATTCCACTGAGTTCCTTCGCGCCGGCCGCGCTGCCGGCGCTGTCCGCCCGCGTCGCAACCGCGAACAACTGGAACGCGATCGCGCCACGGAACGGCATGCCACCGATCCGCCACGTGATCTATGTCATCAAGGAGAACCGTACCTACGACCAGATCTTTGCGGACATGCCACAAGGCGACGGCGACACGACCTTGCTGTTCTTCCCGCGGCCCGTCTCACCGAATCATCACGCGCTGGCCGAGCGTTTTGGCCTGTTCGACCGCTTCTTCGTCAACGCTGAAGTGAGTGCGGACGGACACAATTGGAGTACCGCTGCCTACACGACCGATTACACGCAGAAGACAGTGCCGTCGAACTACTCGGGGCGCGGCCGCAGCTACGATTTCGAGGGCACCAATCGGGGTCGCATTCCGCTCGACGACGGCGACGATGACGTGGCGGAGCCAGCGAACGGCTATCTCTGGGACCTCGCGCAGCTCAAGGGAATCACCTTCCGGAACTACGGTGAGTTCGTGGCACCTGACGGTGCCACCGGTGACGCGCCTGTCGGCTACAAGGGGCTCAAGCCATTCCTGCGCGCCAATACCAATCGTGAATTTCCCGGCTACAACCTCGACATTCAGGATCAGCGCAGGGCCGATGTGTGGCTGCGCGACCTGGCCAGGTTCGTGGCCGCGGGAGAGATGCCGCAGCTGCAGATCGTGCGACTCCCCAACGACCACACGCACGGCGCGTCGGCGGGAAAACCGACGCCAGCCGCGCACATGGCCGACAACGATCTGGCACTGGGCCGCATGATCGACGGTCTGTCGAGGACGAAATTCTGGGAGTCCACGGCGGTGTTCGTGGTGGAGGACGACGCGCAGAACGGTCCTGATCACGTCGACTCGCACCGGTCGGTGCTGCTGGTGATTTCGCCATGGGCCCGTGCGGGTGCGCACCATCGCTTCGTGAACACGACCGACGTCATCGCGACGATGGAGGCATTGCTGGGCCTCGCGACGCTCTCGCCATACGATCACTACGGGCGGCCACTCCGCGAGATCTGGCGCCCGACCGCCGACACCCGCCCGTACAGCGCACTGATCCCGTCCACGCCGCTCACCGAGCGGAATCCAGTCCGCGGCACCGGTGCGATCGACTCGAAGAAACTCGATCTGCGATACGAGGATGTCGCGGAAGAAGACCTCTTCAACCGCATCCTCTGGTCCACGATCAAGGGTCGGGCCGTGCCCTATCCCGGCACGACACGGATGTCCGCCGCTGAGGTCGTGACACACCCGTAGGCGCACCAGACTCAGCGTTGCCCGACGACAGCCACGCGATCGCGCGCACGGCGGACAAACGCGCGCACTCGCTGTCACTGCGTGCAAGCCAATCTGCTATCGTTCGCGTCCGGCGAGGCATCGCGAGCGGGTTGTGGAGAAACTGTCGCTGCACGCCGTGGGAACGTGAGCACACTTTGCGCGCTTCGCCCGAAGACGGCGAGTGCCGAAGCGAAGAAGACTTCCTTTCACATTTCGCCACGATGAGGCATGGCCTGCGTGGTGCATCACTGGAGTCACATCATGTCGTGGCCTGCAATCGCCCAGGTACTGATCGCCGCGTCCGTGCTGTTCGTCTGGATCGTCCGGTTGGAGAATGTCGAGCGCGAATTCATCGAGTATGGCATCCCGCCGCTGATCAGGAACGCGGTCGGAGCCGCGAAGATTTCGCTCGCGACACTCCTCCTCGCGGGGCTCCGGTATCCGGATCTGACGTTCGTTCCCGCCGTGCTGATGGCCCTGCTCATGGCGTGCGCTCTGATTGCTCACTGGCGAGTGCGGCACGCGTGGCGACGCTCGGTCCCGGCCTTTCTGCTCATGCTGCTCAGCCTTGCTGTTGCAAGGTCGGCGTACATGGACCTGCGCAGATGACATGGCGTGACGGGGTCATGGCGCTCGACGGCACGGTATTCGTCCTGTACGGCGCACGCTTGCTCACGTCGTCGGCAATGGTCGCCGACTTCGACCGATTCGGGCTCACATCGTTCAGAACGCTCACGGGTGTACTCGAGATTCTCGGTGGCCTGGGCGTGTTGATCGGCCTTCGTTTTCCCGGTCTCGCGAAGGTTGCCGCAGCAGGTCTCGGCGCGCTCATGCTACTGGGTGTGGTCGTGCGCTTGCGCGCCGGTGACGGCGCGATGCAGGCAGCGCAAGCGGCGTTGCTCTGCGCCCTGAATGCATGGATTGCCACGGACACCTCGCGAGCCTGATGTCCTGCTACGGCGCGACCTCGTGAAACTCGAGCGCCGTCACACGATCGACGGTCCATTTCTGTGCCCATTCGCTCTCGAAGAGAATGACCGGGTTCCCGAGTGTGTCAAAGATGCGCAGTCGGCCGGGTTCGCCCGCAAGGCGGTCGATGTCCGCTTCCTTGCCGGTCACCCAACGCGGGAAGCGCGCACTGATCGGTTCGAGCTTGCACCGCACGCCGTACTCGTGTTCCAGTCGGTGCAGCATCACGTCGAACTGGAGCACACCGACCGCGCCGACGATCGGCGTAGGCTGCGAGACGTCGGACTGCGACATGTAGAACACCTGTGCGGCGCCCTCTTCCGTCAATTGACGAAGCCCCGCATCGAGTTGCTTGCGTTTGATCGGATCCTTGAGGATCACGCGCGCAAAGTGCTCGGGCGGGAATCTCGGAATGTCGCTGAACTCGAGCTTGTCGCCTTCGGTCAGCGAGTCGCCGATTCGCAGGTTGCCGCGATCCATGATGCCGATCACGTCGCCGGGCCATGCTTCCTCGATGATCGTCCGCTCGCGGGCCATGAATTGTTGTGGCGCATTCAGCCGCACGGTCTTTCCGGTTCGTACGTGCATCGCAGGCATTCCCGCCTCGAATCGACCGGAGCAGACACGCACGAAGGCGATGCGATCCCGGTGTTTCGGGTCCATGTTCGCCTGGATCTTGAAGACGAAGCCCGTGAAGTCCTCGCGCGTGGGCTCCACCGTTCCAAGCGTCGACGGGCGCGACGTGGGTGACGGAGCGAGTTCGAGAAACTCCCGGAAGAATGGCTCGACTCCGAAATTCGTGAGTGCGCTGCCAAAGAAGACCGGAACCAGCGCGCCTGAGAGGATTTCCTCGTGATCAAACGGGTGACCAGCGGCCTCGAGCAATTCCAGATCGTGCAGCAGCTGCTGATGCGATTCCGGGCCGAGCAACTCGACGATGTCAGGGTTGTCCAGACGCCCCTCGTGGCCGGTGGCGCGCTTCGCGCCATGGTCGTCACTGCGGTCGAAGAGATAGATCTGCTCCTTCCGGCGGTCGTACACGCCGACGAAGGCGCCATCACGGTGGATCGGCCACGTCACCGGATGACAGTTGATGCCGAGATCCGTTTCGACATCGCTGATCAGCTTGAGCGGGTCTTCCCCGACGCGATCGCACTTGTTGACCAGCGCGAAGATCGGCATCCGGCGCCGCTTGCAGACCTGAAACAGCTGTCGAGTCCGGTCTTCCACACCTTTGCGATTGTCGAGCAGCATCATCGCGCTGTCGGCCGCCACCAGAGTCCGGTACGTGTCTTCCGAGAAATCCTCGTGCCCGGGGGTATCCAGCAGGTTGATGTGATAGCCCTCCCAGTTGAACTGCATCACACTGGAGGTGACCGAGATGCCGCGCTCCTGCTCGAGCGCCATCCAATCCGAGGTGGCGTGCCGCTGAGCACGCCTGGCCTTGACCGAGCCCGCCAGATGAATGGCTCCACCGTAGAGCAACAGCTTTTCCGTGAGCGTCGTCTTGCCCGCGTCAGGGTGGCTGATGATGGCGAACGTCCGCCGATGCTCAATCGTGCTCGCGATTGTGGCGGAGGTCGTAAGAACAGGCATTGATCGGCAATTCAGGTAGATTAGAGCGGACTGTCCCATGGAAGATACCGACCCCAGCCAGCGTCCGCAGCCGAATGGGAACATTCGGTGCCTCATGGGTGCGGCACGCACGATCCGTGGGCGGCGGGTGCCGAGGCCCAACTATTTGACGACGCTGGGGAAGCCGCTGACAGTTGAGCAGATTTGCTGATGGCTTCGCATCCAGACGAGGCGGCTCCGCTCCTGATGCTTGAGGTGCTCGACAGCGCACCGACGCCGACGGTTGTCCTCGACCGTGACCTGCGACTGCGCTTCGCGAACCAGGCCAGTCTTACACTCCACAATCGCGGATTCCTCAGCGATCTGATCGGGGTTCCGCTCACTGACATCGTTCCCGCCCTGGCCGGGACATCTGCGCTTGCCGCCATTGAGCGCGGCGTGCTGGGTGCGCGCTCTGCATTCTCGTGGGAAGTCCCGGACACGGGCCAGTGGTTCACTGTCACCGTCACGCCGATGGCGGACGGAGTTGCAATTCACGGGACCGATATCTCCGCGCACGTCCAGCGCGAATCGAGCATCGAGCAGGCTGAGACACGCCTTCATGCCATCATCAACGCCATCCCCGATCCGGTGCTCGCCGTCAATCGTTCGTTGACGGTGACCGCAGTGAACTCCGCCTACGCGGCTGAATTCAGACGAATTTTTGGTGTCGGAATTCGCGTCGGCGAGAACCTTCGCGACCTGCTCGCCGCGCATCCTGCGGAACAGGCCGAGGCAGTCGCTCGGTGGGAGCGTGCCGCGGTGGGCGGCGAGGAGTTCTCCGTTCGGCGTTTCATTGGCGGTCAGGGGCAGGAGCAACGCGTGTACGAGGTTCGGTTTGGCGTGATCCGGGACACGATGGGTGCGCTGGTTGGTGCCGTCTCCCGCATGAGCGATGTGACACTGGCCGTCCGCGACCGCTCCGCGCTCACGGCACTCACGGAGCGACTCGAGTCCGTGATCCGGTACAGCCCGGATCGGGTCATTGGCGTCGACAAGGAGCTGTTCGTCCTAGCGCTGAACGAGCATGCACAGGCGGATTTCGCGGCGCAGTGGGGGCTCTCGATCGCTGTCGGCGACAACCTGCGGGAGCGCCTGCAGACGTTGCCCGCGAATCAACGCGATTTGGCGCTCACGATGTGGGAGCGCGCCGTGCGCGGCGACGCCGAATCCCAGTTCGGGGTCTTCGGTTTGACGCCCGAGACGATGAGGGCCTACGAGATCAGCTTCGGTGCCGTGCGCGACTCGAAGGGAGCCCCTGCGGGCGCGGTCATGGTGGCGAAGGACGTCACCGATCGCGAGGTGGCACTCTCGGCGCTTCGCGAGAGCGAGACGAGATTCCGCGCGCTCGGCGATGCGGCGCCGATCGGCATCTTCCTCACTGACTCGGCAGGGCACTGCACGTACGCCAACCCGCGCTTGCATCAGATCTTCAGTTTGGACGAAGCGACGCTGTTGATGCAGGGAATCGAATCGCGTGTGCATCCTGATGACCGCGCGCGTGCGCGCGATTGGCTGGGAGTGTCCAGCGGCGACGTGGCATTCAATGCGGAAGTCCGGCTCGTGATGGCTGACGGGACGGAACGATGGGTGTCCGCGCACAGCGCGGCGATCCACGATGAGCATGGCGCGGTGGTGGGCAGGGTCGGGACGGCTGATGACGTGACGGAGGCCCGTCTCGCAGCGGAAGCGCGCCGATTGCTCGAGCAGAAGATGCTGCACGCGCAAAAGTCCGAGTCGCTCGAGGTGTTGGCTGGCGGCATCGCGCATGACTTCAACAATCTGCTGGTTGGCATTCTTGGCAACGCCAGCCTTGCGCTGCTCGATGTCCAGCCGGGCACAGCGGCGTTCGGTCCCATCACGGACGTCAAGCGCGCCGCCCACCGCGCGTCGGAGCTGACACGACAGATGCTCGCGTACTCGGGCCGCGGACAACTCGTCGTCGAGTCGGTGGACATCTCCGAGCTGGTTTCAGAGATGGGATCACTGCTGCGCACTGTCCTGTCCCGCAATGCGCAGATCAGCTTTGAACTCGTTCCGACGCTCCCGCTGATCGAGGCTGACGCGACGCAGCTGCGACAGGTCATCATGAACCTGATCACGAATGCCTCAGACGCCGTTGCAGAGACTGGCGGACGCATCCATGTACGCACCGGTCTTGAGACCCTGGACAGCGCGACCGTTCCGCAGAGCTACACGAGCGAACCGCTGCAGCCCGGTGAGTATGTCTTTGTGGAGGTGCATGACACCGGAGAAGGCATGAGTGAAGAGACGCTGTCGAGGATCTTCGAACCGTTCTTCACGACGAAGTTCACCGGGCGCGGCCTCGGCTTAGCCGCAACGCTGGGCATCGTGCGTGGCCACAACGGCGGCATGGCGATCAGGAGTGCGCCGGGCGTGGGATCCACGTTCCGCGTTCTGCTGCCGGTCAGTGGCGCTGCTGGCGTCCCGGTCCCGGTGCTGACCGAGAGGCCTTCCGAGCCGCTCGATGGGGCGAGGGGGACTGTGCTCATCATCGATGATGATGAGACGGTCCGCGTCGTGGCGAGCCGACTGCTCGAGCGGCGGGGGCACCGCATCGTTGTCGCGTGTAACGGCCGCGAAGGGGTCGCGCGCTTTGCAGAAGAAGGAAGCGAGCGCATCAACCTCGTGCTGCTCGACCTGACCATGCCGGACATGGACGGTGCGGCGACGATGGCTGAATTGCGCCGACTCGATCCTGACGTCCGCGTCCTGCTGACCAGCGGCCACCTCAAGAGCGACGTCGCGGCTCGTTTTTCCGGCATCGAGCCGACGGGCTTCGTGCAGAAGCCATTTCGCGCCGAAGAGCTCTACGCCGCGGTCAATCGGGCGTTGCGTTGAGACCGGGCCAATTGGCCCCTGGAAAGGGGCGCTCGCTCTGAGGAGCGGTGCCGCTGCTGAGCTGACGGATCCTGCAACGATGCGGGTGATGCCTGGCGCCTCGCCCGCCCCGCCACATGCGGTCCCGGTTGACCCTCCAGCCAGACACGGCTAAGTTGTCAGGTCTGTTCCGTGCCGCCCCCGCCCCGGGGAGCGATCCACGTAGATGTCGGGGTCCGAACACTCAGAGGCAATGCCTACTATCAATCAGCTCGTCCGCCGGTCCCGCAAGGACGTGGTGGAGAACAGCAAGTCGCCGGCGCTCAAGTCGAATCCGTTCAAGCGTGGTGTCTGCACCCGCGTGTACACCACGACGCCGAAGAAGCCGAACTCCGCGCTCCGCAAGGTCGCCAAGGTTCGCTTGACCAACCAGATCGAAGTCATCGCCTACATCCCGGGCGAAGGCCACAACCTGCAGGAGCACTCCATCGTGCTCGTGCGCGGCGGCCGCGTGAAGGACCTGCCGGGTGTGCGCTACCACATCGTCCGCGGCTCACTCGACGCGTCCGGCGTCAACGGCCGCAACCAGAGTCGTTCCAAGTATGGAACCAAGAAGCCGAAGGCCGGCGCTGCTGCAGCTGCCGCAGCCAAGGGAGGCAAGAAGAAGTGAGCCGCCGCAAAAAGTCCGTCAAGCGCATCATCCTGCCTGATGCCCGCTACGACAGCCAGACTGTCAGCAAGTTCATCA
>JANMNM010000112.1:0-40892 GCA_031373905.1 Gemmatimonadaceae bacterium
CGCAACGTCCGTCACCCGTCGAAGCTGGTCAGCATTGGCGAGGCGATCGAGGCGGTGGTGCTCAAGGTGGACCCGGACGAGGAGAAGATCTCGCTCGGCATGAAGCAGACGGAGCAGGATCCGTGGGCTGTGCTGCCGCTCAAGTACCCGGTCGGCACGCGCATCTCGGGCAAGGTCCGCAACCTGACGAGCTTCGGCGCCTTCGTGGAAATCGAGCCGGGTATCGACGGCCTGATCCACATCTCAGACATGTCGTGGACCAAGCGCGTTCAGCACCCATCGGAAGTTGTCAAGAAGGGTGTTTCGGTGGACGTGGTCATCCTCAACATCGATGCCGAGAACAAGCGCATCAGCCTCGGCCTGAAGCAGGCTGAGGAGGATCCGTGGCTCCGCATCGGCGAGACCTATCCAGTCAATCTGGTGATCTCGGGCAAGGTCGTGCGCCTGGCCGACAAGGGCGTGGTCGTAGACGTCGGCAACGACATCGAAGGCTTCGTGCCGCAAAACCAGATCAACGTTCCACTCACGTATGTGGAGCTGGACGAAGTCATCTGGGAAGGCATGACGCTCGACATGACGGTGAACGAAGTTGATCCGATTCACCGCCGGATCGTTCTCTCGGTGCACAACATCCCGGCTGAGCAGCCGCCACGTCCCGAACCCAAGCCGGAAGGGGCGGAGCCGGAAGTGGAGACGGCCGTCGTTGACGAGGCCGACGAGGAGTAGTTCGGAGTAAGTAGCGTTGTTCAACGAGCCCCCGTGACCGTTCCAGGTCATGGGGGGCTCTTGCATTCGGTACTCGCGGTCTGCGACGAGGCCTGCATTTCGCGAGACTCTGCCGCAACGCGGAGCGCACGTTCCGCCTCCGCAAGCATCGCTAAGTGCCTTTCCGGCAACGTGTTGGACCAGCAGACATCGAATGCCAGAGACTGGTAGGAATCTTGCAGCATCGGAAGCACGTGTGCCCCGATGCTGAGCGCATCAGGGGATGTCCACCGCCCCCTGAGTACTCCATGTCGCTCCGAAGAACCGCTGCAGCACTCATGCTGGCCGGCATGGCAGCGTCATCGGCCCAGTCGCAGATCCTCCAATCGGTCGCCGGCGTCAGCTACTCTGCCGCCGCAATGGGGAGCTCGGCAACACTCGGCAGCAACCTGCTTGGAATGCTGGTTACCGCCCGGTTCGGGGACGGGCACAGCTATTCCGCCAACTGGGGCAGCCTCGCCGGCGGACTGACGGGAGTCGAGTTCGCCGGTCGTTTTTCGTTGACCGTCGGGGCGACGAGTGACACGTGGAGCACACCGTTTGCCCTCACGGTGTTTGGTTCGGCCAACCGGCTCGACGCGCTGACGCTCAGTGGTGCATCCGGCCCCGTCATCTTCGATCGCTCATATGGCGGCGCCGCTGGGACGGTGGCATCCCAGTCGGGACGCGATTTTGCGTTCGCAGGCACTGCGGACCTCTGGAACACGCTCGTCAGCTATCGCAACCCGGTGTCGATGCTTGGCAGCGGGCCGCCCGTCGGAGACATCTTCGAGACGATGCTGGTCGATTTCCGTCTTGGTATCGCCGGAGCACCGGCGGGACAGGTCGTCTACTTCCGACAGGATATCGACCACGTGAGCGAAGACGGATTGATCCTCCCTGTGCCTGAGCCTGACCTGAGGCTTCAGACTGTGGCGGGTGCCCTGATCGGTGTCGTCGTCCTTTCGCGGCGGCGCCGGTGGCACGCCGGCCACGTCGCATGACCTGAGCAGTCGGCTCGCGCTGGGCACCGATCTTCGGGTAGTTTTCGGGCATGACCCGATCCGCTGCAACCGCAGAACCTCGAACGCCGAGAATACTGCTGGCCGACGCGGACGCCTTCTTTGTTGCGGTCGCGAGACTCGTGGATCCCGAGGGCGCCGGAAAAGCATCGCTTCTCATCGTTGGTGGTCGCCCTGGCAGCCGCGGCGTAGTGTGCTCGGCGAGCTATGAGGCGCGCGCGTACGGGGTGCGCTCCGGCATGGCAATTTCGCAGGCCCTGCGCCTGTGCCCGGATGCGATGGCGGTCCCGGTGCCGCGAGGCGCGTGTGGCGAGAAGAGCCGGGCCATTCGGGAGGTGCTCGCGCGCTGGAGCCCCGTCGTGGTGGCGGCGAGCGTTGATGAGTTCTATCTCGACCTGACAGGCACAGAGGCGCTCTATCGCGGTGAGTCTCTCGCGGCAACGGCGGTTCGCATCCGTGCCGCAGTGCTCGACGAGACGGGATGCAGTGTCTCGATCGGGGGCGGAACCACGACGCTGATTGCAAAGATCGCCGCTGGTCAAGCAAAGCCGATTCCGGGTTCTGGCGCCACGGGCGTCCATATCGTCGCACCGGGCGACGAAGAGCTGTTCATGCGCACGCAGCCACTCGCCGAAATCCCGGGTATTGGCCCGAAGGCGCAGGAACGGCTCCGCGGACTGGGGCTGATTCGCGTGCCCGACGTTCTCGACGCCGACCCGCAGATGCTCCGGCGATACCTCGGCGAAAAATTCGCGGCGTGGTTGTCGCGCAAGGCGCGCGGCGAGGGCGCCGGACCGGTGAGTGGACGCGATCAACAGAAGGGCATGAGTCGTGAAGACACTTTCGATCATGACATCACGGATGCCGCAGCCGTCGAAACGGAGTTGCAGCGCCTCTCCGTGCGTGTGGTCGCCGACCTGCGCAGGGATGGAGTGCGTGCGCGTACAATTACGGTCAAGTTGCGCACCAATGACTTCGCCACACGGATCGCAAGCAAAACGCTCACGACTCCAGTCTGCACCGAACGTCCGGTCTACGCCGCAGCCCTGCAGCTGCTTCGACGGCTCCGGAAGCAGCATCGATTGCCCGTGCGGCTCCTCGGTGTCGCGCTGTCGCAACTCGATGACGGAGAGCTTGCCGAACAGCTCACGATGCTTCCCGAAAGCTCGGCCGTCGTGGAGGAAACGCCGCGAGACCGCGCGCTGGCGACTGCGATGGATCGGGTGCGTGCCCGCTTCGGTCCTGGAGCGGTGCAGCCAGCGTCGCTGCTCCCCGACGCTGCGCAGGCCAGCGTGGAGGACCGTGGTGAAACCGATGGACGGCGGAAACCTGCGCGTCGGGCACCACCCGGCCATCACTGAGGGTCGGTTCAGCGTTGACGCGGGTCGAGGATCCGAACGCCGAGCGACGCACCCAGAAATCGCGCCGACGTGGCCACCACTGCCCATCCATTCAGCTCGGGACGGAAGATGCCAACGCGGACCGGTGCCACGGTGGCTCCGAGCAGCGCTCCAATACCGTGCCGTTGCAGTGCGCGAAGCGGACGGTCGGACTGTTGGCCGGCATATCCGAGTCCGAAGTCGATCCGGAGCCAGTTGATGCTGTCGCTCGGTGGTCCGCCGATGATGATCATCGCTGCGTATCCATGCGCGCGCGGTGCAAGCGCCTCGCGAATCACACGGATCCCTACGCCATCCATCATCTCGGCCCCAACCCACATCACATCACCGATAACCGTCGTGCCGTCGCCGCTCCGCAGGCCGCTCACGCCAAGACTCAGCCCACCGGTCGTAGGAAGTCGCGCCGCAGATCCCGCCGCGCTCGACTGTGCAGCGCCGGATCGGGCGCCGCACAGAGCAGCGAACACGAAGAGCGCGGTCCTGCCTGACGGTCGCATGCGCGCAAGTTACCGGCACGGCGCGCGTGACGCTATCGCGTGGGCAGTGTGTGCCGAAGCATTTGTGGGCCGATGGACTGGGCGACGCGCAGTGCACCCTGCCACGCGAGCCGCTGGAGACCTCGAGCGCCGCTCAGGTCGACGGCGAGGTACTCGATGGCGGGAATTCCACCGCGAGTGGCCTTGAAGCCCGGTGCACCACTCGAAGCATGCAGGAGCATGCCCTGGCGGCGCGCCGCCACCAGCGCCATCACGCTCAACCGTCGGTACAGGCCGAGTGCTTGCGGGAGCGAGGTGTCGTACCCGAATACCGGGTTCGTCATCACACCCTCGACGCCATACGAGAGGTAGACCGCGACAAGTCGCCCGTTGTACTCGATCCCCTCGCCCCGCAATGCGTGCGATGCCATGCCATGTGCCATCCACGCCGCTGAGAACTGTGGGTTCAGGCGCGAATGCTTCTGCCCGTACAGCATCCAGTACAGCGCCGCAATCTGTTCGGCATCGGTCGGCGCCAGAGCCCGGCACGCCAGTGGCGCCCGCTCCATGAGCGCGATGTCGTTCAGGAGGTTCCTCGAGGTCCAGAAATCGGCGTTCCCAGGATCCTGGTGAAAGACCAACCGGCTCGGCATGAGACAGAGTCCCAGTGCGCGCAGCTGCGTGAGCGTTCGGTCACCAGTCACGTTGTCGAGCGACCTGACAAGAATCGGGTATCCGGGATACGCCGCACGCGTGGCACGCAGTGCGCGAGCCCACTGTGCCTCGGAGCGCGCCGGGTGCAGCACAGTCGACAGGGGCAGCGCATCGAGAATGAGGACGGGATCGAGTGCGCGGAGCATCGGTGCGGTAAGCGACAATAGCACTCGCGACGCGTTCCGGACGAAAGGCGCCGGCAATCGGTGGAGTTCTTCCTTCGCGTAGTCGAGGTACTGACCGGTGGCGCTCACGACATAGCTGTTGCGTGGCGCCGCCTGGGTGAACGACAGGCGCCAGCGTTCTCCATCCACGTCGAGCCACCTCGCGTGGGCGTGGACGTTCGGCGCGCACCACGACGAGCCGTGGTCCACCAGCGGCGCCCACAGCGCATCGACGTCATCCAGCTTCATTCGCCGTTCCATTCGATGTCGCGCGTGCTCAGGACACGGGGGTCGGTCCGTGAAACGGCAGCGGTGGCGAGGAGTTGTGCCCACGACACAAGCTGCAGTCTCCGTGGCCACGGATCATCGGGCGCGTCGAGCAGGCCTGCACCTTCGTGACGCGGCTGACCGTACACGGCGAGCGCAAGGCGGCTGCGAAAACGCAATCCAGGCTCAGGCTCGACGATCGCGCCGGCGGTGTCGCTGCCAGGATTGAGCAACAGATTCGCGACAGTCGGTAACGCTCGGAAACAGTGAATCCCGCTCGTCAGCCTCGGGTTGCACTCGATCGCCCGTACGCCTTCACGCGTCTCGATGAAGTCGAATGCGAATTGCCCGCTCAAGCCGTGGTGGGCGCAGAAGTGCTGAACCCACTCGCGGATCGGGTCATGCCGCACGCTGTGAAAGGCGATTGCCGCACCGAGTTCACCCGCCGTCGCGTCCACCGCGTAGGTGACGTGCGCAAGAACGCGCCCGGCCGCTGCCACACTCCATGTGCAGCGTGCCGCACCATCGATGTACTCCTGGGCGATCCAGCCACCAGAGGCGCGCGCGTTCAGCAGTGCGAGTGACGGAAGCGCGCTGCCGCGCCGAACGCGCAGCACCCGTGTTGCAAATCGTGAGTAGCGCGGCTTGAGGATTCGCCCGGTGTCACGCCCAGTCGCATCGTCAATGCTGTCGTCCAGCAGCCACGTTCGCGGTGCGTCGAGCCCGGCAGCTCGCGTCGCGGCAATGAACTGCCACTTGTCGTGCAATACCCGCAACCGCTCCCGTGACTCGCACACAACGCGAACACCAATGTGCTCCCGGATTGCCGAAAGGTGAAAGACTTCCTCGCAGGTCGGCACGACGACGTCGATCCGGTTCTGTGCAGCGCAGTAGCGCAGCGCGTCGGCATACGCCGCGAGCCCTTCGCGCGGGGCAGGGAGCCGGTGATGCCTGGCAACAAGGCGTGACCCGCGGCAGACGTGCCAGCCGCTCGTGTCAGCCACGTGCACTTCGTGTCCGGCTCGCGCACAGAGACGTGCAAGCTCGAGCGTCGCGGGGGCGCGAGCGCCAGTCAGCAGGACGCGCATGGTACCATGCACAGCAAACTCTCTCGTGACCTTGCGCGCGTCCATGGCGCGGCGCTCCCCGGGCTCGCCAGCCGCCGCTACCTTTCCCGGATGTCAATGACCGAAAAGCTTGAGCTCCTGGCACGACGGAGCGCGTCAGCCGAACTGGGTGGCGGTCCGGAACGTCTCGCGGCACAGCACGCCAAGGGGAAACTCTCTGCCCGGGAGCGCCTCGACGTCCTGCTCGACGAAGGGTCGTTCGTCGAGATGGATCGATTCGTCACCGCGCGGAGCGGGGCCACCGACGCCTATGGCGACGGAGTCGTGACCGGGTACGGCCGGGTCGAGGGCCGCCTCGTGTACGTGTTCTCGCAGGACTTCACGGTGCTCGGCGGGTCACTCGCGGAAGCGCATGCCCAGAAGATCTGCAAGATCATGGACCACGCGGTCCGCAACGGCGCGCCGGTGATCGGTCTCAATGACAGCGGCGGCGCGCGCATTCAGGAAGGTGTCGTCGCGCTCGGCGCATATGCAGACATCTTCCTGAGAAACACGCTGGCCAGTGGCGTCGTCCCGCAGATTTCAGCGATCCTCGGTCCGTGCGCCGGCGGCGCAGTCTATTCCCCTGCGATCACTGATTTCATCTACATGGTGCGCGGCACGAGCTACATGTTCGTGACCGGTCCGAACGTCGTCAGGACTGTGACGCACGAAGACGTGACCATGGAGGCACTGGGAGGCGCTGACACGCATGCCGGCACGTCCGGCGTGGCGCACTTTGCCTGCGATTCGGAAATTGCCTGCCTCACGCAGATTCGTGAACTCTTCCGCTTCGTGCCATCGAACAATCTTGCCGACGGGCCGCGCGGCAGCGGAACGGATCCGCATGACCGTCGCGACGAGTCGCTGCTTGACATCGTGCCGGACAACCCGAACAAGCCGTATGACATGCTCGACGTGATCCGCCGCATCGTTGACGACGGAACGTTTTACGAAGTGCACCGGGACTACGCGCAGAACATCCTGTGTGGCTTCGCGCACCTCGGGGGCACCAGCGTTGGCATCGTCGCGAATCAGCCGTCCGTGCTGGCCGGCGTGCTCGACATCGCTGCCTCGATGAAGGGCGCACGCTTCATCCGTTTCTGCGATGCGTTCAACATTCCCATCGTCACGTTCGAGGATGTTCCGGGATTCCTGCCAGGCGTGGCGCAGGAGCATGGCGGCATCATTCGGCACGGCGCCAAGCTGCTGTATGCCTACTGCGAAGCAACCGTCCCCAAGCTCACCGTGATCACGCGAAAGGCGTACGGCGGCGCGTACGACGTGATGAGCTCGAAACACATCCGTGGCGACTTCAATGTCGCGTGGCCGACGGCGGAAATCGCCGTGATGGGGCCGAAGGGGGCAGTCGAGATCATCTACCGAAAGGAGATTGCCGAGGCAGCCGATCCCGTCGGCGCGACGGACGCGAAAGTCGAGGAGTACCGCCAACAGTTTGCGAACCCGTACATGGCCGCGGCGTGGGGGTACGTGGACGACATCATTGACCCGAGAGACACGCGGCCGCGGCTCATCGACGCGCTGTCGACGCTCGCCGGCAAACGGCTCAAGAACCTCCCTCGAAAGCACGGCAACATCCCGCTCTGAGAGTTGGCTCTACCGAACGCGACTGTAGAGGCGACTCCACAGACTGCCTCAACTGTTGGCGGATTGCCACGGTCGAGCCCGTCAACAATCGGATGTTTTCGGCGGGGCGTATTTGCTAACTGCTTGTCTTACAATTGTTTAAGTGTCTGGCGGAAAGCGGACCCGACCTTTGGCCCGAAGCGTGCTCAGTTCGGTGCCAGGTCGCGGAGATTCTGTGACGATCCCTTTCCTCGGACACCAAATGCGCACGATTCTTTCTCTCGCATCGGCGGCACTCCTCACCATCCCCGCGGTGGCTAGCGCGCAGCTCGCGCTGCCAACCGGCAATGTGAGGAACACGAACGTGACCATCCGGACGGGCAGCACCGCAGTCACCGCGTACTACGCGGAGGGCTTCAGGGAGCCGGCCGGCCCGCTGAAGCAGAGTTTCAACATGTTTGCGAGGCCGCTGCAGGATGTGTTCTGCGTCGATTTCAACAACTCGTACTGGGACGGCGCCACCTACAACGCGAATGTCACGCTGCTGTCCAGTTCTACCGCCGATATCGGTCTGCTGACCAGGCAGGGACAGGCGATGGGCGGCGCGAACGCCTTCGACAAGTACCTGCGCATGGCGTGGCTTGCCGAGCAGTTTGCAGGGCAGTCGACGACGGAATGGGCTGGCATTCAGGGCGCGATGTGGAATATCGTCGGTGGCAGGCCGTCATCAGCACTGAACTCGAACGTGCTGAGCTGGCTCAACAAGGTCGCCAGCGCGGACTTGTCGAAGGTCAATCGTGCCGGCTGGGCGGTCGTGACCGACGTCAACGTCGTGGGCGGCAGGGGCGGCATTCAGGAGTTCATTGTCCGCACGAGTGGAATGCCATCGGTTGTCCCCGAGCCATCGACGTACGCCTTGCTGGGTACGGGTCTGATGGGCCTCGGAATGCTGGCGCGGCGCCGCCGCAAGGCCTGACACAACGCACGAACTATCCGCACATGGAGCGCCGCACCGGGGTTACCCGGTGCGGCGCTCGTTCGTTCGTCGCCATGTGGCTGAACCTCCGGCTCACATCGCGTAAGTTGAAGGGCGTTGCCCAGGCACCTGATGCGGGCGCACGCCTTCCCTGACCTCGTTCCAGTGTTCACGAAACTTCTGATCGCCAATCGTGGCGAAATCGCACTTCGTGTCATTCGCGCTTGCCGCGAGCTCGGCGTCGCGAGCGTCGCCGTCTACAGCGACGCGGATGCCACCGCAGCGCACGTGCGCGCCGCAGACGAGGCGGTGCATATCGGTCCAGCGCCATCGGCGCAGAGTTATCTGGTTGGTGAGCGAATTCTCGCCGCGGCGCGTCTGACCGGCGCGGAAGCGATTCATCCGGGATACGGATTCCTCTCCGAGCGAGAGTGGTTTGCCCGCGCCGTACGCGATGCTGGTCTGGTCTGGGTTGGCCCACCGGCTGAAGCGATTGCGGCACTCGGAAGCAAGACCGCCGCCAGAACCCTGGTCGTGAGCGCCGGTGTCCCCGTGGTTCCAGGAACAACCACCGCCCTGCGCGATGCCGCCGAGGCGCTCGACGTCGCCACGCACTACGGCTTCCCGGTGCTGCTCAAAGCCGCCGCTGGCGGCGGCGGCAAAGGCATGCGCGTGGTGCACCGGGCCGAGGACTTGCCTGCTGCGCTCGAGGCCGCGAAACGCGAATCGCTCAACGCGTTCGGCGACGATGCCGTCTATGTCGAGAAGTACATCGACGGTCCGCGGCATGTGGAGATCCAGGTGCTTGGTGACCAGCATGGGACGATGCTCCACCTCGGCGAGCGCGAGTGCTCCGTCCAGCGACGCCACCAGAAGATGATCGAGGAGGCGCCAAGCGTTGCCGTCTCTGCCGAGTTGCGGAATCGGATGGGCGCCACGGCGGTGGCCGCCGCCCGGGCTGCGGGCTACGTCAACGCGGGCACCTGCGAGTTCCTGCTCGACCGGGACGGGAACTACTACTTCCTGGAGATGAACACGCGAATCCAGGTGGAGCATCCGGTGACCGAACTGGTCACAGGCATCGACCTCGTGCAGTGGCAGATCCGGATTGCAGCGGGCGAACGACTCCCGTTCGTACAGGAAGCCATCGTGCCTCGCGGTTGGGCAATCGAGTGCCGGATCACCAGCGAAGACTTCCAGAACGGATTCCTTCCATCGACGGGACGCGTGACGTCGTTGCAGATCCCCTCTGGCCCCGGAGTACGTTGGGACGGGAGCATTGAAGTGGGCAGTGACGTCGGGCTGTTCTACGATCCGATGCTTGCAAAGCTCATCGTTCACGCGGTGACGCGCGATGCGGCGATCGATCGAATGCACCGGGCGTTGCTCGAACTGGATGTGCAGGGCGTGGAAACCTCGCGCGAGTTCCATCTGCGCATGATGGAGGACCCGGAGTTCCGCAGCGGTGACATCACGATTCAATGGCTCGAGTCCCGGTTGCCCGCGATCAGCGCGCGGCGGCCGGCGCCGGACGCGATTCGCGCCGCGGTGATCACGGCTGCGTTGCTGGCGGAGCGTGACAGGAATGCACTCTCTCCGCAGCGTGCCGCCACGGCCGCAACTGACGTGACGGATATGTGGCAGCACACCGCGCGTCTCGAAGCGGTGCACCTCGCATGACGGAATCGGCAACACTCACGATTGAGAGCATCGCAGCTGGCGGCGACGGCGTCGCGCGGCACGACGGAATGGTGGTCTTCGTGCCGCGTGCCGTTCCCGGTGACGTGGTCTCGGTGGCGCTCGCGCGGCAGCGAACGTTTGCACGCGGACGCATTCTCGAGCATGTCGTGCACTCGCCCGACCGTGAGGCGCCCCCGTGCCCTCACTTCACGCGTGATCAGTGCGGCGGCTGCCAACTGCAGGGGATCCAGTATCCGGTCCAGTTGGCGATCAAGGGAGAACTGATCCGTGATGCGCTGGTGCGCATCGGGAAGCAGTCCGTAGGGACGGTGCCCGTGACGGCCAGCCGCGACGCGTGGCGCTACCGGAATTCGCTGACATTGGCCATGCAACGTGATCGACTCCGGCCCAGCGGCTGGATGGCGGGAATGCACGTTGCCGGTCAGCCGGGCCAACTGTTCCCCCTCGACGAGTGCCTTCTCGCCGTACCCACCGTCACGGAAGGCTGGCATGCGCTGATGCGCGTCGCGGAACACCTGCCGCGTGCGGCCGCACTGCGTGTGACGGTGCGGCAACTCAGCGCTGGCGGGCTCGCTCTCACGGTGGAAGGTGGCACGCAGTGGAAGCAGTCGTCGATCGAACTGCTTGTCGCTGGCGTAGCCGATCTCAACGCAGTCTGGTGGGTACGCGAGGATGAAGTGCGCGCGCTCCGGTTTGATCGACGGATCGCGAAGGAAGCCGGCGCAAGTTTCGCGCAGGTGAATCCCGCGGTCGCGGCGCTGTTGCGGGACTACGTTGTCCAGCAGGCTGATGCGGTGCTGCCGGTGGCGTTGGTCGATGCGTACGCGGGCAGCGGTGCGCTTGCCGCCGCGCTATTGAGGCCGGGTCGCCGCGTGACTGCGATAGAACTCGATCCGGACGCCTCCGCAGTCGCCGGGGCTGCACTTCACGCTGACGCTCAGTCCCGTGTGCTCACCGGTCGCGTCGAGCATATGTTGCCGTACGCGCTGCCGGCCGACGTGGTTGTGCTCAATCCCCCGCGTGCCGGTGTCGATGCCACCGTTCCGCCCATGCTCTCGGCAGCGACGGCGGGCGTACGGCGTATTGTCTATGTCAGTTGTGACCCGGCGACGCTCGCGCGTGACATCGCGCGCCTCGGTCAGGGCTGGCGCGTGAGTGCAGTGCAGGGATTCGACATGTTCCCGCAAACAGCACACGTTGAAACAGTATGCACGATCGATCGGGAGCCTGAATGAAATACATCGTCGAGATACACGGTGAACGGCACGAGGTTGACGTCGGTCCAGACAGCATCTCGTATGACGGAGTCCGCGTGACCGCAGAGTTGCTGGACGTTCCCGGCTCGCCGGTCCGCCAGGTACGCATTGGCCAGCGCATGCATCGGGTCGTCGCTCGCAGAGGTACGCAGCGAGGTCAGTACACTCTGCTCATGGACGGACACTCTCACGCCGTCGAGGCACTCGACGCACGTGCGCGTGCGATCAGGGATCTCTCGGTGGCCACGGCTGGTCCCGTTGGCCCGGCACCGCTGCTCGCGCCGATGCCCGGAATGATCGTTCGGGTGTCCGTCGCGCCGGGCGACACCGTCGTGGCCGGGCAGGGAATGATCGTGATGGAAGCGATGAAGATGGAGAACGAGCTGCGTGCCGCTGGCGCAGGCACGGTCACTGCCGTGCGCGTCGTGAGTGGAACAGCGGTACAGAAGGGAACGTTGCTCGTCGAACTGGCGTGAGTCCGTTGTGCGTCGGTGGTGCGGGGCGCAGAGGGATACGTGCGCCCTGCTGTCCGTTCAGCGGCCGAACCAGTAGCTGGCCTTGAGCAGGAAGACGTTTTGCGGGCGCTGTGCGATCAGCGCGTCAAATCCAGGGCGGACACCGGTTTCGCTGGGTGCATCCGCGTACGCATCACGCCCCTGCGTCCATACGAGGAAGAGCACTGAGCCTGGACGGTACTCCCACCGCACAACATTGTTGGTGCGGAGCTGACCGAACCGGAACCCTTCCGGAGCGCCTCGCGCTGTGTAGGGGCGGAAGCGCTGTGAAACGTCCCGGGCTCGCCCGTCGTCCAGCGCGCGCCAATCAGCATACGCGACCGCGCTCACGAACGGCTGCAGATAGCTCTCGAAACTGAGTGTTGGCGTGATGGTGTAGTTGACACGCAGCGTGACTGAACTCGTCGACTGGTACAACCGCGCGAACGTGTATGACGTGCGACCTGAATCGACGAAGTTGCCGAGCCACTGCTGGTCGTCGATGTTCCGTCCGTAACTCACGTTCACGCTGCCGCTGAGCTGCCCACCCACCCGGAACTGGGCGCCGGCTCTGAGGCTCCAGTTGCTGCCCAGTCCGTCGAGGCGCCGCCCGCCGAAGGCGTTGAACGACGGGGCGATCGAACGGCGGCTGTCCCCTTCAACACCGGTCCACATCTGCACGCGCCGCGGCTGGTACACCGCCGGACCGCCTCGCGCGTCACGATCCGAGTACGTCGCAGCGGCGTTGTTGATTCCGAGACCGACAAACCCGTTCCAGAAGTTGTTGAACTGACCGTTCGCGTTGACGTTCCCACCGTTGGCGATCGCCAGTCTTTCCGTGTTGTAGACGGAGTACGCGTTGAAATTGAGGGCGCCGCGGCGGAAGATGCCAAACGGTTTCGTTGGCCGGATTCCCATCCAGGCCGAGCCACCCATTTCGTCGGCGCGGGTGCGAAAGCCGACGTCGTTGATCTCGAAACCTGGTGCGACGTACCACCCATTGACGCTGAAGCGCGTCACGCCGCCACCCTGCTTGTCGAGCGAGAGCTGCGCCAGCGTGCCGGTCAACGACGTGCGCGTACTGTCGTACGAGAGGTGGGATGCGTCCGTGCGCTGATACAGATGCACGTTCGATCGTTGTGTCCGCGCGATCGCCGCCGACGTCCCCGTCACCCGGCTGCCGGCGAGTTGCGCGGTCAGTTGGAACCTGTTGCCGCCGAATCTGTGCCGCGCGTCGAGCCCGCCGGTCCACGCGTCGCCGCGCAGGACGTCACGCGTCCAGTCGTCGACGCGTCGCGAGGTGTTGGTGAGCATCAGCCCGACGCCCGAGTTGCCTCCGCGCAGGTCTTGCTGCAGGCGGAGGACGCCGTAGTTGGTGAGGGGTTCGATCGTGCGCGCCTGCGTGCCCTGCACACGATCCGTCACAGCGTTCAGCAGTCCGATCGAGAGGCCGTTGCCGAGGCGACCCGTGACCTTCGCCGCACCCAGGATGCGCGACTGCTGCGGCGAAGCAGCATCGCCGTACTGTCCGCTGAGCTGTGGCGAGCGCCCGATCCGACGAGAGTAGAAGAGCCCGGTGCACTGGCCGTCGTCGCAATCGAGATCGTAGCGGAAGATGCCGCTGCCTTCGAGAAAGAAGGGTCGCCGTTCGGCGAAAAACTGCTCGAAGGCGCTCAGATTCAAGACGCCTGGGTCCGCTTCCACCTGCCCGAAGTCCGGGTTGATCGCGCCGTCGAGCGTCACGTTCGAGGTCAGCCCGAGTTTGACATCGGCGCCGAATTGCGAGCCGCCTGCATTGCGAGGCGTGCCATCGCCAAGTGGCTTGAATCCATAGCGCCCGACCGAGTACGGCAGCAGCTCGACACGGCGCGGCGCGGACAAGCCGGTGAATCCCGGCACATCGGCCCACTGGCTCACATGCCCGGTCTTCGACCGCCGGAACGTGGGCCATGCCATCCGCTCCCCTCGCCGCGCGACGCGCCGAACGACGAGAAACCCGAAGGTGTTCTCGCCGCTCGGCACGTAGCGGAGCTGGCTCAGCGGAATGCGGTATTCGGCTACCCAACCGAGCGAGTCAACGCGCGCCGCACCCTGCCAGACGGCATTCCAGCCCCAGTCCTCTTCACCGTCGTTGAAGATGTAGCCATCTGCCATCGCACCGGCGGCCGTGAGGCGAAAGAAGTAGCCGGTCCGCTTGTCGTGGTACGAGTCGACGCCGAGGATGATCTCATCCGAGAGCGCGAGTCCGTCCCGCCGCTGCAGGACTGCGAGAATGCTGTCCGGTCGCGGATCGAAGGCGCGGACGATCACATACAGGTTCTTGCTGTCGTAGGCGATGCGGGCCTCGGTTCGGAGCGCGGGTTCGCCGTCCTCAGTCGGGTCGAACTGCCGGAACTCCGTGACCGCGGGGAGCGTCTTCCAGACCAGATCGTCATCGCGGCCGTCGATCTGCGGCGCTCGCTGGGCGCGGGACGGGCGGTAGGCGGGCGCCACCACGGCGGGCCGAGCAGCGCCCTTGGCGAGTTCCACCGCGGGTTGCGACGAGGGCAGAGCCAGAGCGAGCTGGAGGAGCAGTCCCGGGGGGAGCATCGGCGTGTCTGGCAGGGGGGCAGGGCACCGGAGGGACCGGCACGACTGTTCGTACCGCCCTACGCGCGAAGGGTTGCTCAGGGTTTCGGGCACGAGCCCACGAGCGTCTTAACCCTATGTGTTGACCAGACTTCACTGATTGGCTATGCTTCAGGTCTGTCCAAAACACCCTTGTCCAGGGGGCCGAAACCCGGGTTGCAATGTGCACCGGTGAGGCGCGGGTTCAAATCTGTTTGGTAGTCAGATGCATCCGTCGCAAAAGACGTACAGCCCGAAGCCAGGTGATCTCAATCACGCCTGGTGGGTGGTCGACGCCGAAGGCATGGTCCTCGGTCGTCTCGCCGCTGAAGTCGCGAAGGTGATTCGCGGCAAGCACAAGCCGATGTTCACGCCACACGCCGACACCGGCGATTTCGTCGTCGTGATCAACGCGAACAAGGTGCGCGTGACCGGTCGGAAGGCCGAGCAGAAGACGTACTTCCGGCATACCGGCTACATGGGTCACGAGAAGTACACCGCCTTCGCCGACATGATCGAGAAGCACCCGGAACGGGTGATCGAGAAGGCGGTCTATGGCATGTTGCCGAAGACGGCCCTCGCACGAACACACCTGCGCCGCAAGCTGCGCGTGTTTGCCGGGCCGACCCACGATCACGCGGCCCAGAAGCCGCAGCAGCTCACGTTGACCGCCGCGAAGGGAGCGACCAAGTAATGGCGACCGAACAGCTTCATGCCGTTGGCCGCCGCAAGGAAGCGGTGTGCCGCGTCTACATCACGCCGGGCACGGGCAAGTGGGAGATCAATGGCGGCCGCACGCTGGGTGACTACTTCCCGCGTCCATCGCTCGTGACGTCGATCCAGCAGCCGTTCACCGTCACGGACACCATCGGTGGCTATGACGTCAAGGCGAATCTCACCGGCGGCGGTCAGGCGGGTCAGGCGGGGGCATTGCGCCTCGC
The DNA here is from genome assembly GCA_031373905.1 of Gemmatimonadaceae bacterium. GTDB lineage: Bacteria > Gemmatimonadota > Gemmatimonadetes > Gemmatimonadales > Gemmatimonadaceae > JACMLX01. The sequence goes on from JANMNM010000112.1 coordinate 15,456, forward strand.
GATCGCCCGCGTGCTGGTGCAGATCAACGAGGATCACAAGAAGAAGCTCCGTGAATTCGGCCTGCTCACGCGCGACGCACGCTCGGTCGAGCGCAAGAAGCCGGGCCGTCCGGGTGCCCGCAAGAAGTTCCAGTTCAGCAAGCGCTAGTCGTGGGCCGTGGCAGGGGGACGCGGTTGCGTCGCCCTGCTGCACCGCTCGTATCTCTCACGCGTTCTGAGCACTCGCTGGTGCCGGCTTTGCCGGTTGCGACGTGCGATGACGACCGCGGCGGAACCAACCTTTTGATTCATATCTCATCATGTCGAACCCCACGATCGAACAGCTCCTGGAGGCCGGTGTCCACTTCGGCCATCAGACGCGCCGCTGGAACCCGAAGATGCGCAAGTTCATCTTCGCCGAGCGGAACGGCATTCATATCATCGACTTGCAGAAGACGCTCAAGCAGCTTGAGCTCGCGCAGAAGCTGGCGCGTGAAGTCGTACTCCGTGGCGAGCAGGTCCTCTTCGTCTGCACGAAGCAGCAGCTCCAGGCCATCGTGGCCCAGGAAGCCGAGCGTTGTGGCTCCATGTTCATCACCGAGCGGTGGCTGGGCGGTTTGCTCACCAACTTCGGAACGGTGAAGAAGCAGCTCAAGAAGCTCAAGGAGCTCGAGGCGGGCAGCGAGGAAGGTGGCGGTTTCTCGAATTACACGAAGAAAGAGCAGCTCATGATGCGCCGCCAGCGCGACAAGCTGTCGAAGAACCTGTCGGGCATCGCCAGCATGACGCGGCTTCCAGGCCTGATGTTCGTCGTCGACGCGAAGAAGGAGAACATCGCGGTCAGCGAAGCGAACAAGCTCGGCATCCCGATCATCGCCATTGCTGACACGAACGCCGATCCCGATCTGCTGACCGTGCCTGTCGCGGGCAACGACGATGCGATCCGCTCGGTCGAGCTGATCGCCAGGGCGATCGCCGACGTGATTTCCGAAGCCCGCCGCGAAGCCCCGACACGGATCGCGGAGGAGGAGTCGGAGGAGAGCACGTACAGCTCCGATCGCGGCATGGAGTCAGCCGGACGTGGCGACGATCGTGGGCGCCGCGGTGGTGGACAGGGTGGCGGCCAGGGTGCCGGAGCAGGTGCCGGAGCAGGTGCCGGTGCGCAGGGTGGTCAGCGCCGCCGCCGCCGTGCAAAGCCGGAGGCCATTCAGGCGCGCCTCCGCGGCCCGGACGCTGCCGCCGCGGTCGAGTCAACAGACGACGCGTCGTAACCAGCTCACCCGGCGTACGGAGCGCGGCTACCCGCGCTCCTGCGTTCGGAGTAAGCTTCCCGACGCCGCCGGCCATTCGCCGGCGGCGTTTCCACAATCCCGATTGCTCCGGTCTCCCGACCATGACGACGATGAATTTTACGGCGAAGGACGTTCAGGAACTGCGGCAGCGCACTGGCGCCGGCATGATGGACTGCAAGAAGGCGCTCACCGAAATGAACGGTGACATGAACCTCGCGATCGAGTATCTCCGCACGAAGGGCATTGCCAAGGCGGAGTCCCGCGCCGGTCGCACAACCTCCGAAGGCATGATCGGCACTGCTGTCTCGGCTGACGCAACGGTCGGGGTTCTCGCGGAAGTCAACTGCGAGACGGATTTCGTCGCTCGGACAGACGACTTCAAGGCACTTGTCGATGTCGTGCTTGCGCATGCAATGACCAGTGACGCCAGCGATGTCGACGCGCTGCTTGCGGCTCCGGTTGCGGCCGAGGGTGGCAAGTCACTCGATCAGGTGGTGAAGGAGCGTTCCGCCAAGCTTGGCGAGGTCGTCAACGTGCGCCGCGTCGTGCGCTTCGCTGCGCCGCATGGCGCGGTGGGCATGTACTCGCATCACAACGGAAAGGTCGGTGTGATCGTCGAGGCGGCACTTGCATCCGCCACCGAGGCGAAGGAAGCGCTGCAGACGATGCTGAAGGCGATCGCAGAGCACGCGGCGGCAATGAATCCGCTCGCGCTCGACCGCTCCGGGATCCCGGCAGAGTTGGTGGAGAAGGAAAAGCGCATCGCCGAAGATCAGGCGAGACAGAGCGGTAAGCCCGAGGCAATGATCGAGAAGATTGCGGCGGGAAAGCTCGAAGCGTTCTACAAGGACATGTCGCTGGTGTCGCAACCGTGGGTTCGCGATCCCAAGAAGACGATTTCGGATCTGGTCCGCGAGACAGGGACGGCCGCTGGGACGGAGATCAGCGTGACGCGGTTCACTCGTTTCGCACTCGGCGACGCGTGAGTGATCCCGAGAGTGCGATGACGAAGTCCGGGGCCGGACGCCCGGTGGAGGCGGAGAGCGGCCTCCGCTATGCCCGCGTCCTCATCAAACTTTCCGGTGAGGCGCTGGCAGGAGAGAAGAAAGTCGGCTTTGATTTCGAGCGCGTGGCGTTCTTCTGTGAGCAGATCAAGGAAGTCGTCGACCTCGGCTGCCGCGTCGGGCTCGTGATCGGCGGTGGCAACATCGTGCGCGGCGCGCAGCTGGCACAGAATGGCATGGACCGTGTTGGTGCGGACTACATGGGGATGCTCGGGACGGTCATCAACGCGCTCGCCCTGCAGGATCAGCTCGAGAAGCGCGGCGTCGACACCCGTGTCATGACGGCGATCCGGATGGAGGAGCTGGCGGAGCCGTACATTCGCCGCCGTGCCATGCGACACCTCGAGCAGGGGCGGCTCGTGCTGTTCGCTGCGGGGACGGGCAACCCGTATTTTTCGACCGATACGGCGGCCGTGCTGCGAGGCATCCAGATGAAGGCCGACGTGATCATCAAGGCGACCAGTGTGGATGGCGTGTATTCTGCAGATCCCAAGAAGGATCCGAATGCGATCCGGTACGAAACAGTCAGTTTCCGCGACGTCATGCTCGGCGAGCTCGGAGTGATGGATCAGACGGCCATCACGCTCTGCAAGGAGAACTCGCTGCCGCTGATCGTCCTCAATACTCACACACCAGGTGCGATTGCCCGCGCAGTGCGTGGCGAGCGCGTCGGAACTTTCGTGTCATGACACAGGATATCCTCAAGGCATCTAAGGCCGGCATGGAGAAGGGACTCGAGAACGCCAAGCGCGAATTCGCCACCGTGCGCACTGGCAAGGCGTCGCCGAGCATGCTCGACACCATCCAGGTCGAAGCGTACGGCTCGACGGTTCCGCTGAATCAGGTGGCATCGATCTCGGCGCCCGAGGCCCGCACACTGCTGGTGACACCGTTCGACAAGGGGCAGGTCAAGGCGATCGAGAAGGCGATCCGTGAATCGGATCTCGGGCTCGATCCCGCCCATCAGGGCAACGTGATCCGGGTGCCGCTGCCGTCGATGAACGAGCAGCGCCGGAAAGAGCTCGTGAAGATGCTGCACAATCTGGCGGAGGATGGCCGTGTGGCGATCCGGCACGCGCGCACCGATGCCCGCGAGAAGCTGAAGAAGCTCAAGGGCGTGTCGGAGGATGACGTGAAGCACGCGGAGAAGGACCTCCAGAAGTTGCATGATGACTTCATCGCCAGGATCGAGTCGGCGGTCAAGGTGAAGGAAGTCGAGATCATGGAAGTCTGAGGACTGTGGTGCCCACGCCCTTGTCGCTGTCGACGCCTGACCTGCTGGAACAGGTTCGACTGGCTGGTCCGCCACCGCGGCACGTTGCCATCATCATGGATGGCAACGGCCGCTGGGCGCGCAAGCATTTCATGCCGCGCCCGTTCGGACACCGCGAGGGGATGAAGGCCGTTCGTGAAGTCGTGCACGGCTCCATCGAGGCCGGTGTGGAGCACCTGTCGCTGTTCGCCTTTTCACAGGAGAACTGGCAGCGCCCGAGCACGGAAGTCTCGGCCCTCATGTCGCTGCTCGAGGACTACATCGCGAAAGAGGTCGCCGAACTCTCCGAGCGCGGCGTGCGCGTCAGGATTCTTGGCGAGCGTGATCGGCTCACCGACGGCGCGCGACAGGCCGTCGAGCTGGTGGAGCGTGCAACGGCACACAACGACACGCTGAATCTTAACATCTTCATTTCGTATGGCAGCCGCATGGAACTGGTCCAGGCGGCGCAATCGCTTGCGCGTGACGTGTCGCAGGGTGTGCTGGAGCCGGCGGACATCGACGAGGAGGCGATCAGCGGTCGACTCATGACCGCCGGGATGCCCGACCCGGACTTGCTGATTCGCACGTCGGGCGAACAGCGCGTATCGAACTTCCTGCTCTGGCAACTCGCGTACACCGAGTTCTACATCTCCGGTGTCCTGTGGCCAGACTTCGGGCGTCGCGAGCTGTTCACGGCAATCCTCGATTACAAGCGGCGCGAGCGTCGGTACAGAAAGGTGTCCGTCTGACGACGGGCATGTCAGAACTCGGCAAGCGCGTCGTCGTCGCACTGATCATCGCGCCGATTGCTGTCGCTGGCGCATGGTTTGGCGATGCGTCGCTGGCCGCTTTGCTGAGCGGCGTGGCCGGTGTCGCGGCGTGGGAGCTGTGCCGGATGTCGCGAAAGGCTGGTCTCGAGCCCCTCGGCGGCCTGACGGTGGCGATGTCCGCGTCAATCCCGATGCTGTCGCACGCAGTACGCCTTGGGCTGCTGCGCCCCAGTCCAGCATGGTTCGCGGTCGCCCTCATCGTGATCATGACGACCACGATCTTCAACCGCCGCATCGACCAGCGACCACTCACGGTCGCGGCCATGTGCCTGTTCACGGCGCTGTATGTCGGAGGTTTGCTCAGCTTTGCATACGAGCTGCGCTATCACAACTACGCAATCGGCCGCGAGGCGCAGTGTCTCGTGCTGCTCTTTCCCGTGCTGCTCACCTGGAGTTCTGACGTTGGGGCGTACTTCGCGGGTCGCCTGCTCGGGCGCAGAAAACTGATGCCGTCAGTGAGCCCTGCGAAGACCGTGGAGGGTGCGTTGGGTGGTGTCGCGCTCAGCGTCGGCATGGCGTGGCTCTTCACGCGTCAGCTCCTCGTGCCGCATGCGCAGCTCGGCTTGTCGCCGACAGGCATCGTCGTCTTCGGCGTGGCCATCGCCGTCGTCGCACAACTCGGTGACCTGTTTGAATCGTTGTTGAAGCGCGAGGCACAGGTCAAGGACAGCTCGTCACTCCTGCCTGGGCACGGAGGATTTCTTGATCGCATCGACAGCATGCTGTTCGTCCTGCCGGTGGCCGCGGTGCTGCTTGACCTGCTCCTGATTCCAGCGCCGCAGTCATGACGCCCCGCGGCGTGGCCATTCTCGGGTCCACCGGCTCAGTCGGCACCACGGCATTGCGGGTGCTCGACCGCCAGCGGGCTGGATTTCGCGTGCGCGCACTGACCGCATTCAGCAATGCGGCGCTGTTGCGTGAGCAGGCCGCCGCGCACGGTCCCTCGTACATCGGCCTGGTCACGGCGTGCGCCGACGGCGATCGCGACTGGGCCTCCGGCGAGCAGTGCCTCATCGACGCCGCAGTTCGTGATGATGTGCAGACCGTCATCAATGCGGTCGTCGGTGCCGCAGGCATGCGGGCGACGATTGCGGCACTCGACGCCGGCAAGCGCGTTGCGCTGGCCAACAAGGAGACCCTCGTCATGGCGGGAGCGCTCGTCAACGAGGCGGCGCAGCGCGGAGGCGGTGAAGTCGTGCCAGTGGACAGCGAGCATTCGGCAATCCTGCAGTGTATTGCCGGACGGCCGATGTCGGAGGTGCGGCGGCTCATCATCACGGCGTCTGGCGGACCGTTTCGGACGTGGTCAGATGAGCGTGTGAGTGAGGCAACGGTCGCGGACGCGCTCAATCATCCCACGTGGACAATGGGTCGCAAGATCACGATAGACAGCGCCACGCTCGCGAACAAGGCACTCGAGGTCATCGAGGCGCACCACTTGTTCGGCCTGCCGTACGACCGCATCGAAGTGGTCGTGCATCCACAGAGCATCGTGCATTCCTTCGTGGAGTTCGTCGACGGCAGCGTCCTGGCGCAACTGGGCGTGCCGAGCATGGAGCTGCCGGTGCTGTATGCGCTGACTCACCCGGATCGTGTTGCCGACAGCGGGGTACCTGCCTTCGATCCTGTTGCGCTGTCACCGCTGACCTACGAACCGGTGCGCCACGATGTGTTCCCGGCCCTTGGGATCGGGATCGCGGCGGGCCGCCGCGGAGGTGCCGCGCCGGCGGTCTTCAACGCGGCAAACGAGGCGGCCGTCGCGCGGTTCCTCGATGGCGCGCTGCCGTTCGGCGACATTGCAAGAGCAACGGCCAGCGCCGTCTCGGTGCTGGGCGGGTTGCCCGGAGATACTCTCGATGCGCTGGTCGCTGCAGACGCGGCGGCGCGCGCCCACGTGATGGAGTTCGTATGAGACTGTTGCCGTTGCTGGCGCCCCTGCTCGTCTTCGGACTGGTGGTCTTCGTGCACGAGCTTGGACATTTCCTGGCGGCGAAGGCTGTTGGCATCTATGCCCCGGTCTTCTCCCTGGGCTGGGGCCGTCGGATCTGGGGTTTCCGACGCGGGGAGACTGACTATCGCCTGTCCATGTTCCCCATCGGCGGCTACGTGCGGATGGCGTCGCGCGAGGATGAATCGATGGCCGCATTCGAGGGAGGAGCCGGTCGGGGCGCGCTCGACGCCGACGATCCCGCGCGGGGCGAGCCGGGAGTTCCATGGGATCCGGAGTCGCTGGTGCCGTTTGGCCCAAAGCCGGTGCCGAACAATCGTTGGTTCGAGTCGAAACCGTTGACGGCAAAACTCATCGTGATGCTGGCTGGTGTGACGATGAATTTTCTCCTTGCCATCGTCGTGGTCGCGGGGGTTCGGATGGCCAACGGTGCCCCGAATCCGGCGGCATTGATCGGCAGCGTGCTGCCAGGATCACCGGCGCTGTCCGCGGGCCTGCAAAGCGGTGACAGCGTGACGGTCATCGATGGCGTGCGGATCGACGACTGGGCCGGCCTCGTGGCGGCCGTCTCGGCAAAACAGTCGGTACCACTCGCTTTCGAGTTCGTCCGGGGTGGTACAGTCCAGAAAGTGCGGATCACGCCTGCCGCTGCAACCGAGGTGAATCCGGAGACGGGCAAAGAGCGCACCGTGGGCCGGATCGGCGCCGCATCCGCCCGCATCAGCGTCGGACCGATCGGCGGGCTGATCGCTGGTGGTACGTACACGTGGGAGACGGTGGTCAGCACCGTCCGCGTCCTTGGCGGACTGATCAGCGGAAAGGTCTCGCCGAAGCAACTGGGCGGGCCCATCATGATCGCTCAGGCGTCTTTCGAGACGGCCAAAGCGGGCGGGCTGACGGCAGTCCTGATGCTGCTGGCGTTGATCAGCGTGAATATCGCTGTCCTCAATCTGTTGCCTGTTCCGGTGCTCGACGGCGGTCAGGTGCTGCTCGCCACGCTCGAGTCCGTTCGTGGCAAGCCACTCGGTGAGAAGGCGAAAGGCGTGATGATGTACGCAGGTGTCGGGCTGGTCCTTCTGCTCCTCATCACGACGACGTTCAATGATCTGGCACGCGTCGGCGCGCAGATGCTTCAGCGCTTCCGCGGGTAGGAATCAGCCGTTCCGCAAAGAATAGTGGTGCAGCAGTGCTTTACTTCCGTCCGTGGGTCCGGTATTGTTGAGGGCTTACGATCATTCAGGACATTCGGACGCGCGGTTGCCGCGCAGACCCAGGACCATGGCATTCGAAAAGGCACCAGCAATTGAGAAGCACCGTCAGCACGAGACCGATACGGGCTCGACGCACGTGCAGATCTCGATTCTCACGGAACGCATCAACTACCTCACGGGTCACTTCCGGACGCACAAGAAGGACCATCACGGGCGTCAGGGCCTGCTGAAGATGGTCGGGCGACGTCGTCGCCTGCTCGACTACCTGAAGCGGACCGATCTTGCCGGCTACCGGAAGATCATCGCAGACCTTGGCCTCCGGTACTAGTCCGGGCCTCCCTGGCAATCGCGCGGGCGTCATCGGACGTTCCGCGCGTTTTGCGTTTCCCGCAGCCGAAATCCACTCCTGATGCAAAGAATCGAAAAGACGTTCGCCGGCCGAAAGCTGACCATCGAAACCGGTCGCATGGCGAGACAGGCCGCCGGATCCGCCCTCGTGACGTACGGCGAGACGATCGTGCTCGCCGCAATCACCGTCAGCGAGAACAAGAGCTCGTTGCCGTTCTTCCCGCTGACGGTCGAGTACAAGGAAAAGACCTACGCGGCGGGCAAGATTCCGGGCGGATTCATCAAGCGCGAAGGACGCCCGACGGACAACGAGATCCTCACCTGCCGCATCGTCGATCGTTCGATCCGTCCGTTGTTCCCGGAGGGCTTTCAGAACGAAGTGCAGGTCGTGATCTACGTGCTGTCTGCCGACCAGGAGAACAAGCCGGACACCCTGGCGCTGCTCGCCACCAGTTTTGCGCTGAGCGCGTCGCAGGTTCCGTGGAATGCACCGATCGCCGGCGTGCGCGTCGGTCGTATCCAGGACAAGTGGGTCCTCAACCCGACATTCCAGCAGCTCGAGTACAGCGACATCGACATGATGGTCGCCGGATCAGCCGATTCCATCATGATGGTCGAGGGTGGCGCGCTGGAAGTGAGCGAGGCCGACGTCGTTGAAGCGATCACGGTCGCGCACAAGGGCATCAAGGAACTCATCGCGATGCAGGAAGAGCTGCTGGCGAAGGGCCGCAAGGAGCCGATGGCCTGGACACGCAGCGAGCCGTCCGCCGATCTGATCAAGCGGGTTGGGGACCTCGCCGCGGATCGTATCGCCACGGCGATCAACCAGGCCGACAAGGCCACGCGCGTGCAGGCGATCGAAGTGATCAAGAAGGAAGTCGCCGCACAGATTGCGGCCGAGACGCCGGATCTCGCGAAGGACGCCGGGAGCATCCTCGGTGACCTCGAATACAATGCATTGCGTTCGCAGGTGCTCGACACCAAGAAGCGCGTCGATGGCCGGGCCGTGAACGAAGTGCGCCAGATCACGATTGACACGGGCCTCCTGCCGCGCGTACACGGATCGTCGCTCTTCACTCGCGGCCAGACGCAGGCGCTCGTTGCCGTGACCCTGGGCACCGCGAATGACGTGCAGCGCCTCGATTCGATCGACGAGCCGCAGGAGCAGACGAAGTCATTCATGCTCCACTACAACTTCCCGCCATTCAGCACCGGTGAAGCGAAGCCGATGCGTGGCACAAGCCGACGCGAAATCGGTCACGGCAGCCTGGCCGAGCGTGCCATTCAGGCGGTCCTGCCGCCGTTCGAGGAGTTTCCGTACACCGTGCGCATCGTGTCCGAGATCCTCGAGTCGAACGGCTCGAGCTCCATGGCATCGGTGTGCGGCAGCTCGCTGTCCCTGTATGACGCCGGTGTGCCGATCAAGGCGCCGGTGGCCGGCGTGGCAATGGGCCTGATCAAGGAAGGGAAGCGGTATGCGATTCTGACTGACATCCTTGGCACCGAGGATCATCTCGGTGACATGGACTTCAAGGTCGCTGGCACCGAACAGGGGATCACGTCGATCCAGATGGACATCAAGATCGATGGGCTGGACCTGAAGATCATGACCGAAGCGCTGGCGCAGGCGAAGGATGGCCGCCTGCACATTCTTGGTGAGATGGCGAAGGCATGCAGCGCACCGAAGCCGGATCTGTCGCAGTACGCGCCACGCATCGTCACGTTGATGATCAGTCCGGAGAAGATCGGCGACCTGATCGGGCCGAAGGGCAAGACGATTCGTGGAATCCAGGACGAGACCGGCGCGGAGCTGTCGGTCGATGATTCCGGAATGGTGACCATCGCTGCGGTCGGTGGCGAGGCCATGGAGCGCGCGAAGCAGATGGTCAAGGCCATCACCGCCGAGCCTATCGTCGGCGACACCTACGAAGGCACGGTGAAGAGCATCACGGCGTTTGGCGCGTTCGTGGAGATCATGCCCGGCACCGAAGCGCTGCTGCACGTGTCCGAAATCAAGTGGGAGCGCGTCGACAAGACGGAAGATGTGCTCAAGAAGGGCGAGCGCGTGAAGGTCAAGCTCGTGGATCGTGACGAACGCGGTCGCCTGCGGCTGTCGATGAAGGCGCTGTTGCCGAAGCCTGAGGGCTACGTCGAGCGTGAGCCGAGCGCCCCACGCGAATCGTCCGGCGGTGATGACGACCGCGCCAGTCGTGGCGGTTCCCGCGGCGCGCCGCGTCGCCGGTAATGATTGCGCTCGCGACGCCGCCTGAAGCCGGCGTCTCGCGGACGGTGCTGCCGAATGGCCTGACCGTGCTCTCGGAATTCGTACCGGGGGTGCGGTCTGTGGCTATCGGGGCCTGGGTGCGCTCCGGATCCATGCACGAGAGCGAGCGCCAGATGGGGATTGCCCATTGCCTCGAACACATGGTGTTCAAGGGCACGGAGAAGTACAGCGCGAAGGCGCTTGCGCTGTCGCTGGAGGTGCTTGGCGGGTCACTCGACGCGTACACGACGCGCGAGCACACGTCGTTTCAGGCACGGGTCCTGGACGAGCACGTCCCGCAGGCGGCTGAGGTGCTGTTCGAACTCTGTTTCCGTCCGCTGCTTCGCGCGGAAGACTTGCGCCTCGAGCGCAAGGTCATCCTTGAAGAGATCGCGATGGTGGATGACACGCCGGATGACGTGATTTTCGAGATGCACGCGAGGCGGATGTACCCGCACCACCCCTATGGGCACGCGATCCTCGGGACGCCAGCAACGGTGCAGGGCCTGACCGAGGCTGATCTTCGCGCGCAACATGAGCGGACGTTCCATCCCCCGCAGATCGTGCTTGCGGCAGCGGGCAACATCACGCATGAAACACTGCTGTCGGTGCTGGATTCAGTGGGTTGGGCGTCGCAGGCGAGCGGCGTCCAGGAGTGCCTTGTCGCACCACCGGCACCGCTCACTGTCGTGGATGGCTACGCGCATGTGAAGCGGAAGGACATTGCCCAGACGCACATCGTGCTGGCGTGCGAGGCGCCTCGGCATTCGGATGCACGTCGCAACGCGGTGGCCGTGGCGTCGGCGCTGCTCGGCGGTGGCATGAGTTCGCGGCTCTTTCAGAAGGTACGCGAAGATCTCGGCCTCGCGTACAGCGTGTATTCGTTCTACAACACGTTCTTCGACAATGGCCAGCATGGCGTATACCTCGCGACCGCGCCCGCGCAGGCTGCCGAGGCGTATGACGTCGTCTGCGCGGAGATGGATCGCGTCGCCGCCGGCGCGATGACTGATGAGGAGATCGCCACCGGGATCAGCCAGCTGAAGGGGCAACTGCTGCTGTCACTGGATGGGGTCTCCGCGCGTCTGTACCGCGCGGCGGAAGTGGCGCTGTACCATGAACCGTTCCGCCCCGTTGACGCACTCCTGGCGGAGCTGGATGCGGTGACGCCGGAAGCTGTCCGCGCGGTCTGCGCGGAGTTTCTCGATCCGACGCGCTGCAGTGTACTCAGTCTCGGGCCAGTCGGCGCAGCGTGACCGCGCACCGGCCGAACACAAACCTGTCACCTCACGTCCCATGAAGATCGGCGTTCCGAAGGAAATCAAGACGAACGAAAACCGAGTCGCACTGGTGCCGGCAGGCGCCGAAGCGTTGGTTGCGGCGGGTCATGTCGTGCATCTGGAAACCGGCGCCGGAAACGGCAGCGGATTCACCGACGCCGACTACTCGGATGTCGGCGCGACGATCATGCCCGATGCTGCCTCGACCTGGGCGAGTGCTGAGCTCCTGCTGAAGGTGAAGGAGCCGATCGCGGTGGAGTGGCCGCACCTGCGGCCTGACATGACGCTGTTCACCTACCTCCATTTTGCGGCCGACGAGACCCTCACGCGGGCGCATCTCGCCAGTGGCGCGACGTGCATCGCGTATGAGACGGTCGAGCTGCCGTCGCGCGAGCTGCCGCTGCTGACGCCGATGTCAGAGGTGGCAGGGCGGATGGCAGTGCAGGAAGGCGCGAAGTATCTCGAGAAGCTCTATGGCGGGCGCGGCGTGCTGCTTGGTGGCGTGCCAGGCGTGCCGGCGGCCAAGGTGGTCATCCTGGGCGGTGGCGTGGTCGGAACGAACGCCGCGAAGATCGCGGCAGGGATGGGCGCGAAGGTCACAATTCTCGATCTGTCACTCGAGCGCCTGCGCTACCTGAGCGACGTGATGCCGGCGAATGTCGCGCTCATCCACTCCAACCGCCACAATATCCTCGAACAGATCTCCACGGCTGATCTGGTCATCGGCGGCGTCCTCATTCCGGGGGCCAAGGCGCCGAAACTGATCCGGAAGGAGGACCTGAAGCGCATGCGCCCAGGATCCGTGATCGTGGATGTCGCCGTGGATCAGGGCGGGTGCGTCGAGACCATCCACGCCACCACCCACGAGAACCCGACGTACACGGTGGATGGCGTGATCCACTATGCCGTGGCCAACATGCCAGGCGGCGTACCGCGGACGTCCACGCTCGCGCTCACGAACGCCACCTTCCCGTACGTGATGTTGCTCGCCAACCTTGGTTGGAAGAAGGCGCTTGCCACCAACGGAGCCCTGCTGAAGGGTCTGAACATGACGGCTGGCCAGACGACCTATCGCGCGGTCGCGGAGTCCTTCGGTCTTCCGTACAGTGAGCCATCGCAGTTCGTGGTCTAGGCGGCGGTCGGTCCGACGAGTGAATGATCTGGCGGCGGTACCGACACTCGGTATCGCCGCCTTCGCCTTGCGCGGAAACGGCGCCGTGCGATGGACGCCGATCCGTCTCACTTCACCGGTCCCTCGCAACCGTGTATGTTGTTGTACGACAAGCCGTTGGTGTTCGACCCCGACTGTCTCCGGCCCTCCGTCCGGGCCCCCTTCCGTTCCAATCGATGCCGTTTCGCTGGCCATTCAAGCCGGGCTCCCTGTTTCCGGCGAACGCGATCGCCGTGGATCTCGGGACCGCCAACACTCTCATCTATGTGAAAGGTGAGGGCATCGTACTGAACGAGCCGTCCGTGGTGGCGATCGACCGCGATACGAAGAAGATCAAGGGTGTGGGACTGGAGGCGAAGCGAATGCTCGGCCGCACGCCCGACGGCGTCATTGCGGTGCGTCCACTCAAGGACGGCGTGATTGCGGATTTCGACGTGACGGAAAAGATGCTGCGCTACTTCCTCACGCTGATCATCGAGAACCATGTGTTCAAGGTGAAGCCGCGCGTGATCGTCTGTGTGCCAAGCGGGATCACCGAAGTCGAGAAGCGCGCCGTCCGTGACTCGGCGCTCGGCGCAGGGGCGAAGGAAGTCTTCATGGTGGCTGAGCCCATGGCCGCAGCGATCGGTGTCGGGCTTCCTGTCGAGACACCGACCGGCAACATGGTCATCGACATCGGTGGCGGCACGACGGAGATCGCCGTGATCGCGTTGAGCGGCATCGTGAGTGACACATCGATTCGTACCGGTGGCGACGAACTCGACACATCGATCGTGCAGTTCATGCGCAAGAACTACAACCTGTTGATTGGTGAGCCGACGGCTGAGCAGATCAAGATCCAGATCGGGAGCGCCTATCCGGTCGGTGAAGAGCGTGACATGGAAGTGAAGGGACGCGATCTCGTGAGTGGCATCCCGAAGACGGTGCGCGTGCATTCCTCCGAGATCCGCGAAGCAATTCAGGAACCCATTCAGCAGATCGTTGATGCGGTGCGTCGCGCCCTCGAGATCACGCCGCCTGAACTCGCGAGTGACATCGTCGATCGTGGTATCGTGATGACGGGCGGTGGAGCGCTGATCCGCGGGCTTGACCTGTTGCTGAGTCAGGAAACAAACCTGCCGATTCACGTGGACGAGGATCCCCTGACGTGCGTGGTGCGCGGGTGCGGTCGCATCCTTGACGACGAAGAGAAGTATCGCTCGGTCCTGAGCAGCTGAGGAGGTAATGGCCCGGACGTCTCGCACGGGAACGCGCACAGACCTCGCGCTGCTCTGCGTGGCGCTCAGCGCGGCCTTGTTGTCGTTGCTTCTCCCGAAGGCAGTGCGTACACGCGTGCAGAGTGCGTTGCGCTCGAGCGTTGCCGCTCCCCTTGTTGCGGCGCAGGCGTGGGCGGAACGTGGCCGCCAGGCGATCAGCGACCACGGGCGCCTGGCTGGCCGCGTCGACAGCCTGGCGCTGCTCGCTCAGGCGGCCGCACCCCTTGGCGCCGAAAACGAGCGCCTGAGGGGACTGTTGGGCCTCGGCCAGCGATTGCAAGCGGGGTTCGTCGCGACAGAACTGTTGCGTCCACCTCGCGGCAGTGACGAACACACGGTGTTGCTGTCCGCCGGAAGCACTGCCGGCGTTCGCCCATTCTCAGCGCTGATCGTTCCTGAAGGACTGGTGGGGATGGTCACGACGGTCGACGCAAGTTCGAGCATGGCAATTCTGTGGACGCATCCTGATTTCCGCGTCAGCGCGACAACCCCTGACGGAGCGGCATTCGGCATCGTCGCAGCGCATCTCGGTTCCGGGGCGGACCGGTTTCTTCTCGAAATGCGCGGTGTGCCATTCCGCAGTGAACTCAAGCCCGGCACGACGATCGTCAGTTCCGGACTTGGCAACGTCTTTCCACGTGGGATCCCGATCGGCGTCGTCTTGCGAGAGACAAAGACGATCGAGGGTTGGGCGCGGACGTACCTGATCCGCCCGATTGTGTCGCCGGACGAAGCCAGTGCTGCAATGATTCTGCTACCTGCCCGCGCCGCATCCGGAGTGATCGGCGCCTGGAGCAGCGCGAGCGCGTCCGATGCATCACAGCGCGCCATCGCTGCGGCAGGTGATTCGATGCTTGCCGACTCCGTGCGGATCGTGCAGGAACGCATCGCCAAGCTCGCGATGCTCGACTCGCTGCGCCGCGCCGCGATCTACCGTGGGGACAGCGGCGTTCGCGTCGAAGGTGACACGGCGCCGTCGACGACAGCGCGACCCGCGGCGCCGGCGTCAGTCACGCCAGTCCCGTCGGTCGTTCCGCCACCGACGTCCGGCGCGACCGGAGCACCGCTGCCAGTCAAGCCAAATCCGTCCGCGCCACCCACGTCCGCGCCACCCACGTCCGCGCCGCCCACGGCGAAGCCGGGTACAGGCCAGCCAGTAACCGCGCCGCAGCGCAGGCCGGCCGCCGCGCCGTCGGCGGCGGCACCACCTGCTGCGAGCCCTGCGCGCCGTCCTCAGCCCGCGGCTCCCGTCAGCGGCGACAGCAGGAGCGTTCGTCGTCCAGCTCAAGGTCGGCCGAGTCCAGCGGTCGTTGATTCCGCGAGCGGGCGGAACCGAGTCCGGAAGCCCGCCACGAAACCACCTGAGAACCCGTTTCGCATCCCCCCAGCAGGGAGAACGGCGTGAGCGGGGCGTATGACTGGCTGCGCCTCATGGCGGCCGTCTCGGTGCTCGTCGTTGCCCATTTTGCCCTGCGCCCCCTGATAGGCGACCGTATCGAGATCGACTTCCTCGTGTTGGCGCTTCTGCTGCTCTCGATCCGGGTTCGCCCCGGAGTTGGGGCACTGCTGGGGCTGCTGATGGGTGTCGCGGCTGATTCGGCGGCGCCGGCGGGGTTCGGAACCGGCATGCTCGCGCTGACGCTGGTCGGGTACGTCACGAGTTGGTTGAAGGCGGCCTTCTTTGCCGAGAATGCGGTGCTCGACGGTGTGGTGATCTTCGTGAGCGCGTGGGGGGTCATCCTCATGCGACTGTTGCTGTCTGGCGGGGTACTTGAGTCGGGCGTCGCCGTGTCGGCGCTTGTGTGGGCGCCGCTGTCCGCAGCGGTGACTGCGGTTGTCGGCGCCGTGCTCTTCGCCGTTCTCCGTCCGCTGCTCAGGACCGCATCAGTATGAGCCACCATCCGAACGAAGTCTCCAGACGCGCCACGGCCGCACGCCTCCTGCTGGGCGCCGGCTTCCTGGCGCTCATCGGGGCTTTCTTTCGCGCGCAGGTGCTGCGCAACCATGAGTACCTCGCGCAGGCGGAGCAAAACCGGTTCAGGGAGGTGCCGCTCGCCGCACCACGAGGCATCATCTACGATCGGAACGGCCGCGTCATCGCCGAGAACCTGCCGGGGTACGCCGTCTCGTTGCTGAGTCCCACGGCAGATTCACTGCGCAGCGCGATGCGCCGCCTGGCGAACATCATTCCGGTGACCGACGACCAGGTCGAGGCGGCGGTACGGCGCTGGCGGAAGAATCCGACGCGTCCAGCCGTGATTCTTCCCGACGCGCCGTTCGACGTGGTGGCGGTGCTCGAAGAGCGACGGATCGAGAACCCGAGTCTGATCATCCAGAGTACGCCGAAGCGTTACTACCCGGACGGCGCTGCCGTTGCGGCGTTTGTCGGCTACACCGGCGAGGTGACTGAGCGAGAACTCGCGGACACGACGCGCAACGATTACAAGCCGGGGCAGCAAATCGGGAAGGGTGGCCTCGAGCGATCGTACGAGGCGCAGTTGCGCGGGCGAGAGGGTGTGCGTTACGTCGAAGTCGACGCGCGGGGCCGTGTGGTTCGTGACGCCGGCGCGCGCGCTGAGCAGGCGCCTGAAGCTGCCAAGCCGCTGCGCACGAACATCGACATGGATCTGCAACGGTATGTGGTCAGCCTCCTTGGCGATACACTGCGTGCCGGTGTGGTCGCAATCGATCCGACGGATGGTGCTGTTCTCGCGCTGCACAGTGCGCCGTCGTACGATCCGAATCGATTTGTCGGCGGCATTCCTGCGGACTACTGGCGCGAACTGAATACTGATCCGCGGCGCCCGTTGTACAACAAGGTGATTCAGGGGCGGTATCCCCCCGCATCAACCTGGAAACTCGCAACGGCAGCGATGGCCATGGAGGCAGGCCTGGTGCAGCTTGACGACCACATGCCCGTGCCGTGCACCGGCGGCTACCGGTACGGCAGGTACTTCCGCTGCTGGAATCATCGCGGGCATGGGGACATCAGCCTGCGTCAGGCGATCGAGCAGAGTTGCGACGTGTTCTTCTATCAGGTCGGACTGAAGCTCGGTCTCTCACGCATGGTCGCCGGGGGGCTGAAGTTGAAGATGCGCGAGCGCTCGGGCGTCGACCTGCCGAATGAGACGCAGCCGCAGTTCCCGCCGGATGCGCAGAACTACTTCAATGAGCGCTATGGGGCACGAGGGTGGGTGCCGGGCTCTGTCTCCCTGAACTTGTCGATTGGCCAGGGAGAGAATGCGCAGACGCTGATCAACATGGCGCGCTTCTACACGGCGTTGGCATCGGACGGGCGCGCTGCGCGTCCCGAGATCGTGTCGCGCAATCCGGAGCGTGTGCGCATCATGAACCTCACGGACGCCCAGATGACCGGGCTCCGACTCGCAATGGCCGGCGTCGTGAGCAGTCGCGGCACGGCGAACAGCGCGAGGGTCGAAGGCATCACCGTGGCAGGGAAGACCGGTACGGCACAGAATCCGCCCAATCCGGACCATGCATGGTTCATGGGTTTCGCACCGGCGGAGAACCCGCGAATCGTCGTCGGTGTCTTCGTCGAGTACGGCGAGCACGGATATGTTGCGGCTCGCATCGCCACCAAGGTGATGGCGTACTATCTCAAGGGCGCGACCGCGCCACTGTTGTCGACCGAATGACTCGCCGCATCCCCGACGTGCCGCTGGTGCTGATTGCGCTCGCCCTGAGCGTATTCGGCATCGCGATGGTGTATTCGGCTGGCCAGACGGACACGGTTACGTTCGTGGCAAACCTCTGGAAGACGCAGTCGCTCTGGTTCGTCGTGGCCGTCATCGCCGCGTTCAGCGCGAGCAGTGCATCGGTGCGATTCCTCGACTGGGTGACACCGTTCGCGTACGTGATCACGATCTTCATGCTCATCCTGACGCTCGCCATCGGCAGCGGGGCGGGAACCGCAGCGAGTTCGAAGAGCTGGCTCGTGATCGGGGGGATTCGAATCGGTCAGCCTGCGGAGCTGGCAAAGCTCACGGTGGTGTTGATGCTCGCGCGCGTCCTGGCGAACCGACGGGAGCCACCGGAATCATTGCTCGAGCTGTGGCACCCTGCGATGGTCGTGGGGATTCCCTGGGTCCTGATCATGCTGCAGCCCGATCTCGGCACGGGCATCGTGTTCATCGGGATCTTCTTTGCGATGCTGTTCTGGTCAGGCGTCAATGCGCGCCTGTTGCTGCTCATCGCCAGTCCGGCAATCAGTCTGGTTCTCGCGTTCAGCACACGGCTCTGGGGTGCGTGGTTTCTCCTCCTGCTGCTGCTCGTGTGGCTCTATCGGCCGTACCTGCTGGAGGGCATTGGCCTGGTCTGCATCAATGTCGTGACCGGTGTCGTGGCGCCGATTCTGTGGGAGAAGCTGGCACCGTATCAGCAGAAGCGCCTGCTCGTGTTTCTCGACCCTACCATTGACGCCAAGGCGTCGGGATATCACGTCATTCAGTCGCAGGTGGCAATCGGTTCCGGGGGGTGGTTCGGCAAGGGCTTCACACTCGGCACGCAGAAACGCCTGAACTTCGTGCCGGAGCAACAGACCGATTTCATCTTTGCGGTGGTCGGTGAGGAACTGGGCTTCATCGGCGTGACGCTCGCGTTGTCGCTGTTCCTCGCACTCTTTCTCCGTGCAATCCGCATCTCGAGCCGCGCGAATGATCCATACGCCAGCCTGATTGCGTTCGGGCTGCTGGCGAGCTGGCTCGTGCACGTCGTAGAAAACGTCGGGATGACGCTCAACCTCATGCCGATCACCGGAATTCCACTGCCGTTCTTCAGCTACGGCGGCAGCTTCATGCTTGCCTCCTGGCTATCGGTCGGGATCCTGATGCGCATCAGCCGGGAAGGGCGCGGCCGCGGTGAGCTCGCCGCCATCTGACGTCAGGCGGATCACGTCGGCAGCATTTTCCGGGCACCGTGCCCCGGTCCCACGTATTGCCGACGATCAGTCGAGTAGCGAGATTGCCGAATGGCATGGTTCCGCAAGGAAAAGAAGCCCCGACAGCCCCGTCGGGAGAAGCTCGAGATTCCACGTGACACGTGGGTCAAGTGCGAGGCGTGCGGACATACGGATATCCGTGAGAGTTTCGAGCGGAACCTCAATGTCTGTCCACACTGCGAGTACCATCGGCGGATCCGCGCGTCCGACTATCTGTCGATCCTGCTGGATGAGGACACGATCGATGAACGTGAGTCCGATCTGCGCTCCACCGATCCCCTCAGTTTCCCGGACTATCCGGCGCGACTGAAGAAGGCCATTGGGAACGCGGGAGATCAGGATGCGGTGATCACGGCGACGGGCCGTCTGGCGGGCATGCCCGTCAACGTCGGCGCAATGGATTTTGCGTTCATGGGCGGGTCGATGGGCTCGGTCGTCGGTGAGAAGCTGACACGACTCGGACAACACTCGCTCGAGAAGAAGTTTCCTCTCGTCATCGTGTCTGCTTCCGGTGGCGCACGGATGCAGGAGGGTGTGCTGTCACTGATGCAGATGGCCAAGGTTTCGGCCATGCTGTCGATGCTGTCTGAGCGTCGGATTCCGTACATCTCGATCCTCACGAATCCGACGACTGGTGGCGTGAGCGCGAGCTACGCCATGCTTGGAGACTCGATCATCGCGGAACCGGGGGCCGTCATCGGTTTCGCCGGGCCTCGCGTCATCAAGCAGACGATCGGGCAGGACCTTCCCGATGGGTTCCAGACCGCGGAGTTCCTGCTCGAACACGGTATGCTCGATGCCGTGGTGCATCGGCATGAATTGAAGGCGACACTCGGCCGCTTGTTGCGGCACATGACCGGGAAGCCCGCCGCGACAGGCTGGTCGGCCGCCTGACCAGGCCGACGGATGGCGACGCGGCGTCTGCAGACTACCGCGCGGCCATCGCTGCGCTTGCTGCACGCACCACACAAGGTGTTCGCCTTGGCCTTGACCGCACGCGCGCGTTGCTTGCCGCGTGCGGCTCACCGCATCTGCGACTGCAGACGCTCCATGTTGCGGGCACGAATGGAAAGGGAAGTACGTGCGCAACCCTGGATGCGGTATTGCAGCAGATGGGATACCGCGTCGGCCGCTACTCCTCGCCACACCTGATCGATTTCACCGAGCGGATTCTCGTCAACGGTGTCGCGATTCAATCCTCGAAGGTGCTTCACTGGCTCGAACGGCACACCGACGACATCGAGCGGCTCGGAGCGACGTTCTTCGAGGCGACGACCGCCATGGCGTTCGACCTCCTGCTCGCGGAAGGCGTGGATATCGCAGTGATCGAGGTCGGTCTTGGCGGGCGTCTGGACTCGACGAACGTCCTGACGCCCATTGTCGCTGCCGTGACGGCGATCGGGCTCGACCATCGTGAATTTCTCGGCAATACCGTCACGGAGATTGCGCTGGAGAAGGCTGGCATCTTCAAGGCTGGCGTGCCGGCGGTGATCGGCGAGACGGACTCCACCGTGGTCGCGACGCTGGCGGCGGCGGCGCAGCGCGCGGGAGCGTCGCCAATCGTCGTGGCGAAGGATGCGTTTCCGATCGAGTCAGCGAGGATCCTGCCGGATGGCACCTGGATCCGACTCATTGACGGCGATGATGTGCTCGAAATGACGAGTTCGCTCATTGGAATGCATCAGGCGCAGAACGTCGCAACGGCCGTCGCCGTGCTGCGTTCGGCCGGCACGGCATGGGCACCGGGTGCGGCCGATATTGTCGCCGGGCTGCGCCAGACGCACCTCTCGGGCCGTTTCCAGCGCTCGGGTCGATGGCTGTTCGATGTTGCGCACAACCCCGACGGGATTGGCACCGTGGTCCGATCGATCGCGGCAGTCATGCCGCCACGGCCGCTTGGTGCGGTCGTGTGCGTGCTGTCCGACAAGGACTGGCGTGTCATGCTCGACACCCTGCTCCCGGTGCTCGATCGGCTCTGGCTCACCGACGCTCCGACGGTGCCGTCCCAGCGGCGCTGGCCATTGCCCGAGGTCGCGGCGTACGCACGTGCGCACGCGTCCGGGCGCTGTGAGGTGATCGTCGAGGCATCATTTGACGCTGCGCTGAGCGAAGCGGAGAACGGGGCAGCGACGGTGCTCGTCACCGGCAGCTTTCATACGGTCGGCGATGCGATGCAGCGGTTGCAGATCGATCCCCTTGCCGGGTAAGCTTGACGGATGGCTTCGATTCGACCACTCAACGGTTTTCGCGACTTCTATCCTGCGGCGTTCGCTGAGCGCGCGCACGTTTTCTCCGTCTGGCGTCGTGTCGCAGCGCGCTACGGCTTCGTCGAGTATGATGGCCCACCGGTTGAGCCGCTCGAGCTGTACACGCGAAAGAGTGGCGCGGAGATCGTCGACCAGCTGTACAATTTCGTCGACAAGGGTGGCAGGGATGTGGCGCTCCGCCCCGAGATGACCCCAACGGTGGCGCGGATGGTCGCGGCACAGGCGAACGCCCTGCGCAAGCCCGTGCGCTGGTTCTCGATACCGCAACTGTTTCGCTACGAGCGTCCGGGGCGTGGCCGCCTCCGTGAGCACTTTCAGTTGAATGCGGACATCTTCGGCGACGGCGGCGACGCGGCGGACGCCGAGTTGCTGGCGCTCGTGATCGACATGCTGCGGGAGTTCGGCCTGACGGGCGAGGATGTGGTGGTGCGCCTCTCCGATCGCCGGCTCCTTGACGCCCTGCTGAAATCTCTCGGCCACCCCGGCGAGCGCATCCCGGCGATCTATGCGGTACTCGACAAGTATGATCGTCAGCCGCGTGCGCTATCCGAAGAAAAGCTCGCTGAGGCCGGATGCACGACGGCACAGGTTGAAACGCTGATGCATCTGATCTCGACGACGAGCCCGAATGCCCTGGCGGAACTCGTCTCTGCGCTGCCCGACAGTGAGGCCGCAACTCGACTGGGGGCCACGCGAGCGATGCTCGAGATGGTGGGCTCGCTGATCGGGGCGCCGGCGAATGACTGGATCCGGTTGGATCTGACGATCGTTCGGGGGCTGGCGTACTACACCGGGATGGTGTTCGAGGTTTTCGACGCGAAGGGTGAACTTCGCGCCGTCTGTGGCGGAGGACGGTATGACGATCTGCTCCGTGCGCTTGGCGACGTTGACATGCCGGCTGCAGGATTCGGGTGGGGCGACGTCGTCCTCGGTGAACTGCTGCGTGACCGAGGACTGCTGCCGTCCGTACCGCCGTCTCCCGAGATCTGGGTCGCGGCCGGTGAGGAGGTCGAGGCCTCGCTCGTGAGGTCGACCGTCAGTGCGTTGCGTCGGGCTGGCAGACGAGTGGAGTATGCGTTGCGACCGCAGCAGGTCGGGAAGCAGTTGAAGGCAGCCGTCAGCGCCGGTGCCTCGCGCGCGCTCATCCTGCGTGGTGAAACGCCCGACACAGGCACGCTTCGCGACCTGACCAGTGGAGCAGAAACGACGGTGATACTGGCGACGTGGCTCGCCGACCAACCATGAGCAGCCGCGATCCTCAACAGCCGGTGCGGATGCGCACCGACGGAGCAGCATGAGCGACGACAAGAAACTGCCAACGCGCGCCGAAGACTTCAGCGCCTGGTACAACGAACTGGTGCTGAAGTCGGAACTGGCGGATTACTCGCCGGTGCGCGGCTGCATGGTCATTCGTCCGGACGGCTACGGTATCTGGGAGCGCATGCAACTGGCGCTCGACCAGATGTTCAAGGCCACCGGTCACCGGAACGCATACTTCCCGCTCTTCATTCCGGAGAGTTTCCTCAGGAAGGAAGCGAGCCACGTCGAGGGGTTTGCGCCCGAACTCGCCGTCGTGACGCACGGTGGCGGCTCGAAGCTGGAGGAGCCGCTGGTGGTCCGTCCGACCTCCGAGACCATCATCTACCACATGTTCGCGAAGTGGCTGCAGAGTTACCGCGACCTGCCCTTCCTCTACAACCAGTGGGCCAATGTCGTACGCTGGGAGATGCGCACGCGCCTGTTCCTGCGCACGACCGAGTTCCTCTGGCAGGAAGGCCATACGGCGCACGCGACGCACGACGAGGCCGAAGCCGAGACGCGCCAGATGCTTGGCGTCTACCGCACCTTCATGGAAGAGTGGATGGCGATGCCCGTCATCACCGGCCAGAAGACCGATAGCGAACGGTTCGCTGGCGCCGTCCGGACATACTCGTGCGAAGCCCTCATGCAGGACAACCGCGGGCTGCAGGCGGGCACGTCACACAATCTCGGCCAGAACTTCTCGAAGGCTTTCGACCTGACGTTTCAGACGGAGGGCGGAGGCATCGAGCACGCGTGGAACACGAGTTGGGGCGTCAGCACGCGAATGATCGGTGGTCTCGTCATGACGCACGGCGACGACAATGGCTTGCAGATACCGCCCCGGCTGGCGCCGACGGAAGTGGTCATCGTGCCGATTTGGAAGACCGACGAGGAGCGTGCGACTGTCTTCGAGCTCGCGCACAGGGTGAAGGCGGAGATCAGTGGTCGTGAGCGCGGGATGGCCGGCCGTGTGTCCGCGCACGTGGATGACAGGATCGGGATCAAGCCTGGCGCGAAATACTTCCACTGGGAGCTGCGTGGCGTCCCGATCAGAATGGAGATCGGTCCGCGGGACGTGGCGGCGAACCAGTGTGTTCTCGTGCGTCGCGACGTGAAGGGAAAGACGCCGGTGTCGCTTGACGGTGTGCTCGCGACCATTCACCAGATGCTCGACACGATGCAAGCCGACATGTTCGCTGCCGCGCTGGCGCGACGTGAAGCCAACAGCTATCGCGGCGAGATGAGTTACGATCGCTTCAAGGAGATCATGGATGGCCCGGGCGGCTTCGTGTACGCAGGGTGGAACGGCGATCCCGCGAGCGAGGCACGGGTCAAGGAAGAAACGAAGGCGACGATCCGCTGCATCCCTGATCCGGAGTTCCGGTCGCCGGTGGCTCCCACACGCTGCATGGTGACTGGCGAACCCGCGAAATTCGAGGTCGTATGGGCGAAGGCGTACTGAGGCACCCTGCCTTTCATCGTGTCGACGGTGCGCTGGTGTGCGAGGGGGTGTCGCTGACGGGCATTGCCGAGGCGGTGGGCACACCAACGTACGTGTATTCGGCGGCGGCGGTGCGGGCAGCGTACGCTCGTCTTGCCGACGCACTGTCCGGACTGCCCGTGCACATCCACTATGCGATGAAGGCGAATTCGAACCTTGCGCTGCTGAGCATTCTTCGGGAGTGCGGCGCGGGTGTGGATGTGGTCTCGTCGGGCGAACTTCATCGCGCGCGACTCGCCGGATTCCGTGGATCGGACATCGTGTTCGCCGGTGTCGGAAAGACGCGCACGGATCTGGAGCATGCGCTCGACGTCGGCGTGCACTGTGTGAACGTCGAGAGTGAGGAGGAGTTGGAGCTTCTCGCTGCGGTGGCGGATGCGCGCGGCTCCGTGGCACCGGTTTCACTCCGCATCAACCCCGGAGTGGTCGATGTCTCCGCCGGGCACGCGTATATCGCGACAGGCGAGGAAGGAACGAAGTTCGGAATTCCGATCAGTCGCGGCCTCGAGGCTGCGCGCCGCGCGGCTGTGCTCCCGAGCATCAATCTCATCGGTCTCGACATGCATATCGGGTCGCAGATCGGGACGGTCGCGGCATTCGCCGAGGCGCAACTGGCCTTGCGCAGCCTGCTGGACGCGATACGCTCGAGCGGCATTCGCTCGATTCGGACCGTGGATGTCGGTGGCGGGTTTCCGATTGCTTACGCTGACCATGAGCCCGTCGCCGATCTCGGTGCGTTCGCCTCGGTGCTTCGCCAGTCATTCGGCGATGCGGACGTGTCGCTCATCGTCGAGCCGGGACGATTCATGGTCGCCGAAGCGGGAGTTCTTCTCACCGAAGTGCTGTACCGCAAGGAGAGTGGCGCAAAGCGCTTCATGATCGTTGATGCGGGGATGAACGACCTCCTTCGTCCATCGCACTACGAAGCGCATCATGCCATCGAGCCGGTGTTGACGACAACATCGGAAACCCAGGTGGTGGATGTCGTTGGCCCAGTCTGCGAGAGCGGTGATTTCCTCGCGCGCGATCGCCCGATGGCTGACGTGGCGGCGGGAGCGCTCCTCGCGGTGCGCGACGCGGGCGCGTACGGCTACGTGATGAGCTCGAACTACAACTCCCGTCCGCGTCCCGCCGAAGTCCTCGTGGATGGCGATCGATGGGGCATCGTCACGGTGCGTGAGACCTGGGACGATCTCGTGCGTCACGAGCACCTGTCCCCCGAATGGAGACGTACCTGATGCGCATTGGACTGATGGCAGACAC
Organism: Gemmatimonadaceae bacterium; assembly: GCA_031373905.1. Classification (GTDB taxonomy): domain Bacteria; phylum Gemmatimonadota; class Gemmatimonadetes; order Gemmatimonadales; family Gemmatimonadaceae; genus JACMLX01. Next base: position 40,643 of record JANMNM010000112.1, read on the forward strand.
ACACGACCGTATCGACGCGGTGCATGAACTCGCGCGACGGATGGCAGCTGGTGGCGTAGGATACGTCATCCACGCGGGCGACTTCTGCGCCCCCTTCAGCCTGAAGCCGATCCAGGACCAGCAGCTGGCGCTCAATGGCGTGTTCGGTCGCAACGATGGCGACCAGGAAGCGCTCCGGGCGATGGCGATGACCGGCCTCGGGTCGGAACTGTTCGAATCGCCACACAGTTTTGAACTCATGGGCAAGAGC
>JANMNM010000166.1:0-2853 GCA_031373905.1 Gemmatimonadaceae bacterium
AACATTGTCACGTGCAGGGCGAAGGACCACCACTGATCTACGTCCCGGGACTCGATGGCACCGGTCTGCTCTTCTACCGGCAGGCACGGCTGCTGGCGAAACGCTTCCGGGTGATCACCTTCCGGCTGCGCGACGAGGCGCTCAGCATGGACGATCTGGTGGTCGGGATCGCGCGCCATCTGGACGCCGCTGTGCCCGATGGCACGCCTGCGATCGTGGTCGGCGAATCGTTCGGGGGCGCACTGGCCATGAGCTTTGCCCTCGCGCATCCGGAACGGATCCACTCGCTGGTGATCCTGAATTCCTTCTCTCGCGTCACGCCCAGGCTCAAGCTGTTCGCGGCCATCACCGCGGCGCGCATGATCCCGTGGGGCACCATGCGCCTCGTCATGGCGCCTGACGGCGTCGCGGCTGCACTCGTCACACACGCACCGCGATGAGATCCGCCGCTTTCTCGTGCTCACCCGAGCCACCACGCGCCTTGGCTACATCAACCGGTTGCGTATCCTCACGCACTACGACCTGCGGCACCAGCTGACGGAGATCCGCGTGCCAACGCTGTTTCTCGCGGCCGACGAGGACCACCTGATTCCGTCCGTCGAACAGGCAACGTTCATGTCGGCCCAGGTGCCCGGCTCCACGATGCGCGTGTTGCATGGGCACGGGCACGGCTGCTTTCTCGCCTCTGATCTGGACCTCGACCAGATACTGAAGGAGTGGGACGGTCGCTGACTGACGCCGGTCTACCCGGCCAGTACCGGTGCACTCACGCTGTGCACCACGCGTCCGTCGAACAGCTGCACTTCGCGGTCAGCGTGCTCTGCGTACCGCGTATCATGCGTCACCATGCAGATGGTCGCACCGTTCGCGTTCAGTTCGCGCAGGAGCTCCATCACCGCCTCACCGTTCTTCGAGTCGAGGTTTCCGGTCGGTTCGTCGGCGAGGAGAATGGCCGGATCGCCCGCCACCGCACGCGCCACGGCGACGCGCTGCTGCTGACCACCCGACAACTGCGCCGGGAAGTGCTTCGCGCGGTGTGACATGCCGACACGCTCCAGCGCCGCCGCCACACGGTCCCGGCGTTCGTTGGCGGCCATCCCGCGGTACGTCAACGGCACCTCGATATTCTCGGCGACGGACAGGTCGCCGATCAGGTTGAATGCCTGGAAAATGAAGCCGATCTGCCGGTTCCTGACTCGTGCACGATCCACTGGCGCGAGGCGGGCGACGCTTTCGCCGGCGAGTGTGTACGTCCCGCCACTCGGCGTGTCGAGCAGGCCGAGGATCGAGAGTAGCGTCGTCTTGCCGCAGCCGGATGGTCCGCTGATCGCGACGTATTCGCCCTTCCGGATTTCGAAGTCCACGTCGGCCAGCGCGTGCGTCTCCAACTCGTCGGTGAGGAAGACCTTGCTGATTCCCTTCAGGCTGATCAGCGCACTGCTCTCATTCGATGCCATGGTTGTTGCTCCCTTTGCCGTCGTCACCTGATGCGCACCCGGGCCACGTTCGCGTACTGCGACATGTCCGAGACGATGATCCTGTTCCCAACTTCGAGACCGCGAACGATCTCGATCACATTGACCGAACTCCGGCCGAGTTCAACCTGTACGCGCTCGGCGGTCTTGCCACCGTCGCCCAGACGAAACAGGGAGACTGCACCCGACCCCGCGCTGAACGCGGGCCGCCCGGTGTAGAGCACGTTCGTGAGCGTCTCGATCACGATCGTGCCGTCGACGCTCAGATCAGGTACGGCACCGTTGGGCAACGCGCCATCGAGTGTGACGTCGATCGTGACGGTCCCACCTTGTGCCGATGGGTCCTTCCGGCTGACGTGGCCCGCCACCAGTCCGTTGCGGGTGTCGATGCTCGCTTTCTGGCCAATGCTCACGTCCTTCGCCTGACTCTCGGGAATGCGCAGCACGGCTTTCAGGCTCCCTGGCTGCACCACCTTGGCGAGCGTCGTGCCCTCCGGAACCCACTGTCCGAGTTGCAGTGTCAGCTCCTGCAGCACACCGGCATCCGGCGCGCGTACCTGCAACGATTGCAGTCGGTTGCGTTGGTTTGCCGCGATCGCCTTGAGCTGCTCCACCTGACTGGCCTGCGTCGAGATCTGCGACTCGATCGCATCCTCCATCAGGGTGAGCCGTTCCTGTTCCAGGCGAAGGCGTGTGGTCAACTCGTCGGCCAGCGCCTTCCGCGTGTTCACTTCGAACGCCGAGATCAGACTGCGCTTTCCCAGCGAGTCGGCCGCTACCGCTTCCTGCGCCGCGCCGACGAGCTGGGTGCGGATCGTGGCCACCACGCCGCGCTGCGTGAGCAGCTGGCTCCGAAGGTTCGTGCGGATGTTGAGCAGTTCGATCTGCGCCTGCCTCACCTGCTGTTCGGCCTGCATGGTCTGGATCTGCAGGTCAGGATTGCTCAATTCGAGCAGCACCTCGCCGGCACCGACGTTCTTGCCGGACTCCGATGCCAGCCGTTCGACGCGGGCGCTGGCCTGTGCGGTGATGAAGCGAATGTGTTCCGGCACCAGCGTGCCCGGCCCTCGCACTTCGCGCACGACGTTGCCGCGTCGCACGCTGTCGATCAGCAGCGATGCGCGCTCGACGGTCTGTGCGGCCGGGTCGAGCGTGAACAGCCAGGCGCTGATCGCCGCGATGGCCAGCACACCGCCGGCGATCATCACGTTTCGACGTGTCTTCTTCTGGGGAGCGCGAACGATGTCCAAGGGTTGATCCGGTCAGTCGTAGCGAAGGGCGAGCATCGGATCCACCAGCGCCGCGCGGCGCGCGGGCATGTAGCCTGCGGCGAGTGCCACGCAGGCGATCAGCACGACGGAGATCGTGAACGCGGCGG
>JANMNM010000200.1:0-31635 GCA_031373905.1 Gemmatimonadaceae bacterium
ATGACGAACGTACCGAGATCGTGCGCCTGCACGGTGCCGTGCAATGGCGGCGTCGCTGTGGCAAGGTCGAGCGGAAAGACCAGCAGCTGTGCTGCCGGGTCTGCGCGCGTCACCTCCGCGCGAAGGAAGATGAGATCATGCTCGGCGGGAACATGCGTGACGAACGTGAGCCCGTCCTCCATCAACCCTTCTGCGCCACCGCAGAACAGCGCTGCGGCAACGGCGTCACGCACGTCGTCACTCGACGGTGTCACTCGAAGCGTCTGCCACGCAGACGTCGTCATGCGCCCAACGCTTCCTTCATCCGCGACCAGAAGCTCTTGTTTCTGTCCGTCGGAGCACTTCCCTGCAGATCTGCAAGCTGCCGGAGCAGCCGTCGCTCCTCATCGCTGACCTGGTCCGGCGTCCAGACTTGTACACGCACATGCATGTCGCCGGCGCCGCTCGCGTTGACGCGCGGAAGTCCTTTGCCGCGAAGATGAAAGACGTGACCGCTCTGTGTCCCTGACGGGACCTTGATCTTGTACTCGATCCCGGTGGCTCCCGTGACGATGATGTCACTGCCGAGCACCAGTTGCGAATACGTGACGAGGACCTCCGTGTACAGATCTTCGTCGTCACGCTCGAAGCGGGGATTGTCCTCGACTTCGAACACCACGAGGACGTCACCCTTGCCACCGCCGCGCGAACCGACGTTGCCGACACCACGCAGCGTCATGTACTGGCCAGTGGCAACTCCACCGGGGATGCGCACGTTGATCGTGCGATCCACACGGACGCGACCATCGCCCTTGCACTTGCGGCACGGCGACGCAACGACTGTCCCTTCACCGGCGCAGGTCGGACAGGCTGCCACGCTGACGAATTGACCGAAGAAGCTGCGCTGCGCCCTGCGGACCTCACCCGTTCCGCCGCACGTCGCGCAGCGCTGCGGTGTGGAGCCCGCTTCTGCGCCGGATCCAGTGCACGTCTCGCAGACGTCGAGCACCTTGATGGTGAGTGCCTTGTCGACACCGGTCGCCACTTCCGCCAGCGTCAACGGGACGTTCACCTTGAGGTCGCCGCCCTGCCGCGCACCACCGGACCCGCCGCGACCGCCGAACATGTCGCCGCTGCCGAAGCCGAAGTCGCGCATGAAGATGTTGAGCGCTTCCGTGAGATCGACGTGATGGTACCCACCGCCCGCGCCGCTGCCGCGTAGTCCCGCCTCGCCATACCGATCGTACGCGGCGCGTTTCTGCGGATCGCGCAAGACGTCGTAAGCTTCCGTTATCTCCTTGAACCGCTCTTCCGCGTCCTTCGCACCACCATTCTTGTCAGGGTGGTACTGCATTGCCAGGCGGCGGTATGCCTTCTTGAGATCGTCCTCGGTCGCCGACTTCTCGACGCCCAGGGTCGCGTAATAATCAGCCATCGGTCACGTCACGGGAAAAAACAGCGGCCTGTCTCACACCGGCACGCCACAGAAACGCCCGGCAGAGAGCGCCAGGCGGAATTCGGTAAGATCGCAGGATCGGTGGAGCGCCGCCACCCAGCCGCTCGGCGGGGCTGGACGGCGGCCCGCCGCCACACCGGGCTTTCAGAGCAGATCCGAGACCAGCCGAGAGGCGTGACCGACCAGCGAGATCACCTTTCGATACGGCATGCGTGTGGGCCCGATTACCCCGATCACCCCGCTGAGCGTCCCGAAATGGTACTCCGCGGTCACGATGGTGAACCGGTCCAGGACCGGGTCGCCGTGCTCGTTTCCGATCGTGATGGTGATGCCGGGCAGCGTGGAGCGACGACGGAGCACATCCGCGATATGGGCGGGCGTTTCAGTGAACGCGAGAAGCTGCCGCATGCTCTCGCCAGTGGCGAATTCCGGGTGTTCCGCCAGCAACGACGGTTGCCCAAGCACCACTGCAACGTCATCGGAGCGCGTCGCTGAGGCAAAATACTCCTCGCCTTCCTCAACAAAGATGTTGAGCAGCTCGGCCGCCGTGCCTGGCGCGTGGACATCCCGAAGTCGCACCGCCAGCGATGAGCGAATCTCGCGGAGCGTGAGCCCCCCAAGTCGTTCATTCAGCACGAGGCCCACCGCGCCGATGGCGTCGTCCGCGATCTCGATGGGCAGCTCGATATAGATCGAACGTGCCACGCCACGCTCGAGCGCCAGCACCATCAGGAGTCGGTCGCTCGCCAGTCGGACGAGCTCGACTCGCTTGAGGATCGCGGCATCCAGCTGAGGCCCGAGCGCAACTCCCAGCTCCTGCGTGAGCACGCCCAGCGACTGCGCCGCGCGACGCAGGATCGCCTCGATCGCCGTATTTGCACCACTGATCTCCTCACCGAGCACCGCTTCTTCGGCGATCTTGGCGACCGGAACCCTGAGGAGGGAATCGACGTACGCTCGGTACGCGAGATCGGTGGGAATTCGGCCGGCCGACGTGTGCGGGTGGAAGAGGAATCCCTTCTCCTCCAGATCACTCATCGTGTTGCGGATGGTCGCAGGCGACACGCCCAACCCGAATCGCCGCGACAGTGTTCGTGACGCGGCAGGTTCGGCGGTCTCCACGTAACTCTGGATGACCGCTTCGAGGACCTGCCGCTCGCGCTGCGTGAGTTCCGGCTGCGTAGACATACTGAACAGCTAGCTACCGTGAGGCCGTTGCGGGAGTGAGGGCGGCGGCAAGACTGTCAAGTCGCAACCAGCCAAGGGGAGTAAGGGTCAGGCGCCCTGCCGACAACGATGCCCATTCCGCGGCGACCCAGGGAGCCACGAGATGCTCCTGCGCAGGCGTGATTTCGAGGCCGCCGACGGTGCGAAGGCCGAGGTAGGTGGCTTCCAGCGACGCCTCGGCCGGGCCGATCTCTTCCTGGCCACCGAGTGGATCCCGACCGGCGTCTGCCGCGTCGCGCCACGCAGCGTAGGCACTCATGTTCCATCGCCGCGTTCGACCGTCAAAGCCGTGCGAGGCTGGGCCAAACCCAAGATATGGGACTCCGGCCCAGTAGCTCCGGTTGTGCCGCGCCTGATGCCCGGGACGCGCAAAGTTCGACACTTCGTAATGACTGAGCCCGCCTCGCGCCGCTTCATGGTGCGCACGCAGGAACTCACGCTCGTACACCTGCTCGCCCGCCACCTCGACTTCGCCGCGCTCAGACCACCGACCGAGCGGTGTGGCATGCTCCACCGTGAGTCCGTATAGCGAGAGATGTGGTGGCGCCGTGCTCAGTGCGAGCTCGAGATCGCGGTCCCAGTCTCGCTCCAGCGCCGCCGGCAATGCGAAGATGAGGTCAAAACTCCAGCTGGCAAACTGAGTTGCGCGAATCACATCGACGGCATCGTCGATCTGTGACGTCGTGTGGCTGCGATGCATCCACGTCAGCACGCGCGGGTCGAAACTCTGGGCGCCAAGCGAGATCCGTGTGATGCCGGCATCCCGCCACGCCACGGCGGCGGCGGACGAGACGTCATCCGGATTCGCTTCGAGGGTGACTTCGGCGTCACCCTTGTCCCAGGTGAAGAACTCGCGCATCAACTCCACGAGTTGTGTCACCCCGCTCGCACCAAGATGAGACGGGGTCCCGCCGCCGAAGTAGAGCGTTCGAATGTGGGTGGGGCGATCACGACTGGCGAGACGCGTGCGCAACTCGGCGCGCAGCGCCCCGAGATACTCGCCGACGGGGACCGTTCGTCGCACCGCAATCGAGAAATCACAATAGCTGCAGCGACGCGCGCAGAAGGGAACATGCACGTACACGTGTTCCGCGGCGGGGTTCATGCTCGGAGCAGCGCGCCGTTGTGGGTTGCGCGCACGAGCCCCTTGAGCTCCAGTGTCGTCACCGCCGCGAGGCAGGCATCGGCCGCCCACCCGGAGCGCTCGACGACGGAATCCAATTCAAGTGGCGCCGTACCGAGTACGTCCCAGATCGCGCGCTCTGCTCCTGAGAGCAAACGCGGGGGAACGGCATGGCGATGGTCGGCACGCGCAAGCTGCAGCAGAGCAAGCACGTCGTCCGTCGAGGCGATGACCTGCGCGCCATCGCGCAGCAGCTCGTTCGAACCGCGCGTTGCCGCCGCATCGAACGCACCAGGAACGGCTGCACATCCGCGATTGAGTGCAACTGCGGCTCCCGCCGTCAGCAGGGCACCGCTTCGCTGCCCAGCCTCAACGACGACAGTCACCGACGCGAGCGCGGCAATCAGGCGGTTGCGCTCCGGGAATGACCCTCGCGTGGCGCGCGCTGCGGGAGCGAGTTCACTCAGTACAAGCCCCTCGCGAGCGATGCGGCGCTGCAGCGTGCGGTGGTCAGCAGGATACGCGACGTCGAGGCCGGTTCCGATCACGGCTGCCGTCGTTCCGCCTCCGGCAAGCGCGCCGCTGTGCGCGGCGGCATCGATACCGCGTGCGAGGCCGCTGATCACCAGCGCGCCGGCGTCGGTGCACTCCCGCGCGATCCGCTCCGCCGCGCGCAGGCCTGTGTCCGACGCGTGCCGTGTGCCAACGATTGCGATTGTCGGACGCGCCAGCAGCGCGATGTCACCGTGGCTGAACAGGACTGGCGGCGCGGGCGATATGGCAGTGTCGTCACAACGATTCAAATCGTTGAGCGCTGCGGGGTAATCGGGATCGCCGTACACAAAGAGGCACGCGCCGATCGCCTCGGCACGGCGCAGTATCTCATCGGCTTCCAGCTGCGCGGCGGCGCGTTCTGCGGGGCTTCCGGAGACACTGCAGGCCGCTGCCGCGCTCCCAGACTCGGTGACTCGCCTGTGCCACTCCCGCACGCCAATTCGCGGGATGGCGAGCAGCGTCAGCGCCGCATGCGCGACCGCAGACGCATGGTCACCCGGCATCAGCGCGCGTCACGGGAGTACTTGCTCCGTTGCGCGGAGCGATGCTTCCGTTTCGTGGCGCATGCTGAGCAACTTCCGCCAGCAGACGTCGAGGAAACGATCGAGATGCGTGCGATTCGCACCGCTGAGGGCGATGACCTCGAACGCCTCGGGCGCTACGATTTCGGGAACGTAGTCGTCTTCGCCCATCAGATCGAGCTTGGAAAACACCACGCAATGCGGCGTCGCCGCCAGCTCGGCAGAGTATGCTGAGATCTCTGCGCGCAGCTGATCGTACTCTGCCTGCCAATCCATCGCGTCGATCGGGATGATGAACGCAAGAATTCGGGTGCGCTCGATATGCCGCAGGAACTGCAGACCGAGTCCCTTGCCGGTGGACGCTCCTTCAATGATCCCCGGGATATCGGCCACCACGAAGCTGCGATGATCGCTGAGCGGGACGACCCCAAGGTTCGGCGACAGCGTCGTGAACGGATAGGCGGCGATCTTCGGGCGCGCGGCCGAGATGACGGAGAGCAGCGTCGATTTGCCGGCATTTGGCGCGCCAACGAGCCCGACATCCGCGATGAGCTTGAGCTCCAGAATCACCTGACGCTCTTCTCCCTCCTCGCCGGGCTGCCACTCACGGGGTGACTGGTGCGTCGCGGTCGCGAAGAACGCGTTTCCCTTGCCGCCACGTCCGGCTTTTGCGATTCGAATCTGCTGCCCATGTTCGAGCACTTCACCCAACTGCACATTGGATTCGGCATCGACGACGACGGTGCCGGGTGGCACCGGCATCACGATGTCTGCGCCGCTTCGACCGGTCTTGTTGTTCCCCTCACCGTGCTGGCCGCGTTCTGCCGCCCAGCGATCGCGATAGGTGTAGTCGAGCAGCGTGGTCAGATTGGCGTCTGCGCGCAGGTACACGTCGCCGCCCTTTCCGCCATCGCCGCCATCGGGGCCACCCTGCGGAACGAACTTCTCGCGCCGGAACGACGTCGCGCCGGAACCGCCGGTTCCGGCCACGACGCGCACGACCACGCGATCGATGAAATCGTTGTGAACGCTCACGACGTCTCCCCTGCCGTCGCCATGTGTGCGGACCGGACGTGGCCCCACAACAGGCGGTAGCGCCGCAGCGAGTCGTCGTCGAGCAGGTCGGACAACGCATCCAGCGTCCCCGCCACCTGATCCGGTGACGCACCGGCGTTCAGCGCACCGTGGAAATGCGAGTGGAGCTGGCGATCCTGCGCCGCGAGCGCACAGATCGCAACCACGCACAGCTCGCGCCTGACGAGATCGAGGCCCGTCCGACTGAGCACCTTGCCGTATCCATCCGTCACCATCCAGTGGTCCAGCGCGGGGTGCAGTTTCGCGATGTTCACGCGCAGTTTTTCGTACATGTCGCCATACACCGTTGCGCAGGTGACCAGTCCTTTCGCGCGCCAGGACTGCGCCACACCGGGCTCGGTGGCATCGGCGAACGAGTCATGCTCCGGCGCCGGTGTCCCGGAGATCCGGCGCCATTCACGTGCGGCGTTCAGTGTTCGCGGAAAGCCCGCGAAGAGGTAGGACTGCAGAATCACTTCCTCCACCCAGATGACCGGCAGTTTTCGCGCTTCGAGCATCAGCGCACGGACCTGCCGCTCTGTGCCAGCGCCAATCACGGCGGCCAGCCGGACAAGACATTTCGTGAGTTCGTCGAGCGGCGGAACCGTAACGTGCTGTGCTGCGGAGTGTGTCATCGAAAGAATGGCGTTCGGTGCGGAATCATGCGGCCGGCCGTACGAAGCCAACCACGGTGCCGCGCGTGTCATGCACGGGCGACACCAGGAAGTCGTTCAGTCGTGCGGGCAATGCGCTGGGCAGTGCGTCGAGCAATTGCAGGATTCGCAACACGGCTGGGTACTGCGCCCGGTAGTGGCCGTCTGCCACCTTGATCGCGATACCGACCGCACGATCGCGTAGCAGCAGTGTATGCACACCCTCGGCGCCGATCTTTGCGATCACGGTGCCATTCGTCGCTTCCATCAACACGGTATCAAAGCGATCGGTACCACCGACGAGGAATGGATTCTCCCCCATCGCATCGAGGATCCGGGCAGCCGCGGGCTCCTCGCTCGCTGCAGCCGCCAGTCGCGCATACGCCGTCGCCATGTGGCGGAGGGCCAGGATGAAAACTGGTACACCGCAGCCATCAGTCGCGATGTCGAGACACCCCGACTCCAGCCCGGTCCACCGGCTGAGTCCGGCACGAATGGCGATTTGCACAGCATGCGACGGCAGTTCATAACCGAGGGTCGGAAGGCCGCGTCGCTGTGCCGCGGCCAGCATCGCAGCGTGCTTCCCCGAGCAGTTGTTGTGCAACCGCCCGGGGGTCCTGCCCTGCTCCCGCAGCAGTCGCGAGCCTCGCGCCGCAAGCGGCTCATGCGCGCCACATGCCAGATCACCCTCTTCGAGCCCGATCGAGCGGAGCATCGATGCCGCGATCGCCACGTGCTCCGGTTCGCCTCCATGGGACGCGCACGCGAGTGCCAGCTCGGAGTCACCCCAGCCGATCTCGTCAATGGCGCCGGAGCTGACGAACGGGTAGACCTGCAAGGGCTTCGCGCACGAACGCCAGTGTGCGACAAGGTCCGGTGACCGCGCTGCGGCCAGGAGTGCTCCGTCTGCGCCCACCACCGCAGCGTGCACAGCGTGCCGCGACTCCACAGTGGAACCACGGGTCACGATGATGTCGAGATCGAGTACCCTCATCGGGCCCGGAGCCGACACGAGGCGAGGTTGGCAAGTTGCATACGCAGCGAAAGCTACTCTGCGCCCACATGCCTCTTTTGCTGCGGGCCACTGATCGCCCAGATCGCACCGGTGAGGATGAGTCCGCCCCCGATGAGCGTCCAGCGATCCGGTCGCTCGCCGATCGCCGGTATCAGCATCGCCAGAACCGAGGCACCGACCGGCTCACCGAGCACGGTCAGGTTCACCACGTGTGCCGGGAGGTGTCGGAGGGCCCAGTTCATGCCGGTATGGCCCAGCAGCATGGGCCCCGCTGCCAAGCCCGCAAATATCGCCCAATCCGTGCCTCCGAGGCCGCGGAGCTGCACCCCTGTCAGGAGAGCGAAGACAAACAACGCAACCGTGCACCAGCCGTAGACGAGCGCAACGTAGGGAACGAGGTCCAACGTTGCCCGCAGCCGACGACCCGCGAGGTAGTACAGCGCTGCCGTGACGGCGCCGATCACGGCAAGCAGGTCACCGAACAGCCGAGGCGGAAGGCCGAGCGGGGCTGAAGTGGCGAGCCCTGCAGCGGATGCATCACCGAGCACGGCAGGCGCCGCGACGCACATCGCACCAAGAATCCCGACCGCCAATCCAAGGATCTGTCTCGCGGTGGCCGACTCGTGGAGGAACCAGACGGACCCGAGCGCCACGATGGCCGGCTGCAGATTCACCAGCACGACAGAAGCAGCGACCGTCGTGTACGTGAGCGAGGCGGTCCAGCTCCAGAAATGCAACGCCAGCATGACACCGGCGCCGGCAGCGATTCCATGCTCGCGCCGCGACAAGGCCTGCCACGCACGCCATTGCCCTCGCCAGATGAGCCAGACGAGCAGCGCGACTTCAGCGATGAACATCCGCCAGCACGCGATGGCGAGTGGCGGCGCAGAGGATAGCCGAACCAGCGGTCCGGCCCACGAGATCCCGAAGACGGCAACGGAGAGGACGATCCCCGCCTGAACCGCCGTTGGTACCCGGTCGCGTGCCAGTGAGTGCTGAGGCATGGAGGTCACAGGTCAGAACAAGCGGACGGCGCCCTTCGTATAGCGCGACGGATTGCGTCGCACATCAGCCGCCAGGCTGTCGAGCGCTGCGGTCACACGCAGCAGCCGGTCGTACAGCTCACGCTCGACCAGCAGCTGACCCGCCGTGCCGCGTCCGGCGTTCAGTCCGCGGACCAGCGAATCGATCCCGACAGTCGCGCGTCGCAGTCGCGAATAGAACACGGTGTCGCGCTGCAGGCGCGCGAGCACCCCGTCCCGGTCGTTGATCATCGTCGCGGCGCTGTCGAGTGCTTCCGCCGCGCGTGTCACGCTGCCGTAGAGCGAGGTATCGCGAAGCATCCGGCCAAGCGACCCGCGGCCGGCCTGAACGTGCGACAGCACGGCGTCGGCGCGGCGCACGGTGCGCAGCAGCGTGTCGTACAGTGCCGCGTCGGTGAACAGTCGCGCCATGGTGCCGTTGCCGCGAGTGAGCTTGCCCGCGACGGCGCGCAGGTCACCGCTGACCGCAGTCACTGCGCGCAACGCCGTATCCGCCGCACTGAACAGATCACCGAGTTCCGCGAAAGACGCGACATCGAGCGTGTCGTTCGTCGACAGCGCGCGCTGCGCTGGTGACCCAGGGCTGAAGTCGAGCAATCGATCGCCAAGCAGACCGAGCGCACGCACGCGACTCGTCGCGTCGGCGTGCAGGAGCCTGAACTGCTCTGCGTTCATCCGCACGCGCGCGGCCACCACCGTGGACGAATCATGATTGACAGGATGGACACTCAGCGCCGCAATGACTCCGGCCGGCAAGCCGGCCACTGTGACCTGCGTGCCCGGCCGCAATCCAAGCCCGTCGCCGAGTCGAACCGTGAACTCGACGGGGCGACTGAACAGCGATCCAACCGCGTCGAGCCGAAGAATTGCCATGGCGAGAATTGACAGGACGGCCAGCGCGAACAACCCGACGCGCAGTTGCATCCATCGCATTTGCCCTGGCTCTGGCCGCAGGCTCATGCCGCCGCCAGGAATGACTGCGTGTATGGCTCGTCGCTCGCGAGCATCGCGGCCGGCGACCCGAGAAAGGCGAATGAACCATCACGGAGGAGTGCCACGCGATCCGCAATGCGCATCATGGCACGAATGTCGTGAGATACCACCACACTCGTGACATGCAACTCGTGTTGCAGCCGGTGCATGAGCGCGGTCACCGTCTCGCTGGTCAGCGGATCGAGTCCGGCGGTCGGCTCGTCATAGAGCAGCAGCTGCGGGCGCGGCGCCACTGCGCGCGCAATCCCGACGCGCTTCCGCATGCCGCCGGAGAGTTGGGCCGGCAGGAGTGAGGACACCTCATCGGGGTCGAGATCGAGGAGCCGCAGCGTCTCGAACACGCGGGTGCGAATGCCACTCTCGTCGAGCGACCCGCGCTCCCGCAAACCGAATGCCACATTCTCGAACGTGTTGAGCGAGTCGAACAAAGCCGCACCCTGAAAGACCATGCCGATCTGTGCCCGCAGCCGCTGGCGCTCGCGCGAATTCACGCGTGCGACATCCATGCCCATGACGTGCACCGTTCCGAGATCGGGCGTCAGCAATCCGAGTATCATTCGCAACAGCGTCGACTTGCCAGATCCCGATTCCCCGACCACCGCCAACGTTTCGGCCGCAGCCACACTGAGTGTCACGTCCGCAAGTACTGGACGCGCGAACGCGACAGAGACATGTTCGAGTACGACGGCTGGCGTTGAGGAGAACATGCGGGCGAAGGGCTCCGGTGCTGGCTCAGATCACGGCAAGAAGAAACTGCGTGAGAAAGTAGTCCGCGATCAGGATGGTGATGCTGGCACTGACGACCGCCCTCGTTGTTGCGGTGCCGACGCCGGCGGTACCACCCGATGCCCGAAGCCCGTGGTGGCAGGCCAGCAGCGAGAGCAGCAGCCCGAAGACGAGCGGCTTCACGAGGCCCTGCACCAGGTCAGCGGGAATGACGCCGGCCACGAATCCATCGAGCGCGACCTGATCCTGCGCGGCACCCCAGAACGCCCGGAACGGCACGCCGAGGTAGCTCTTCGAGACGACGGCGGCGCCAATCAAGCCGGCGGCATCGGCGATCAGCGCAAGCAACGGCACCGCGACAGCCGCAGCGAGTACTCGTGGAAGCACGAGCACCCGAATCGGCTCCGCGCCGAGCGTCTCCAAGGCATCGAGCTGTTCCGTCACCTTCATCGAACCCAGCTCGGCGGCAATCCCCGCGCCGACACGACCGGCGACCATGATGCCCGAGAGGACCGGCCCCAATTCGCGAAGCATCGATGCCGCAACGAAACGCCCGACGAACAGCGTCGCACCGAACGGTGCGAGCTGCACGGAGGCTTGAAGCGCCAGAACCATGCCAGTGAACAAGCCTGTCAGCAGCACGATCGGGATCGACCGAACACCGATCGCGTCGAGCTGCGCCACCAGCCGCGCGCCGGCGTCCCGACCTCCCGGGAAAACGCGGACCGTGGCCCAGGCGAGCAACAGCACGTCCTGCAGCGAGAGCACAGCAGACTGAATGAGACGACGCACGGCGCTGAGTGAGGGGAGGACGAATCGGTTGGCCGCGGCACCACCTCGGCAGTAGCTTCTCCGCGATATGCTAGCACCGATCTCACGCGACCGCCTCGCGACGCTGCTCGCTGCCGCACGTGGCCGCCGCGTGGTTGTTGTCGGCGATGCAATGCTCGACGTGTACCTCCGCGGCGATGTTGAGCGAATTTCGCCTGAAGCGCCGGTGCCAGTGGTTCGCGTGAGGGAGCGACGCGATGCCCTTGGCGGGGCGGCGAACGTGGCGCAGAACGTGCTGGCGGTCGACGCCCAGTGCGCGCTTGTCGCGGCGATAGGCGATGACCCGGCGGGGCATCGGCTCCGAGGGCTGCTCCGCGGCCTCGGTGGCGCCACGGATGCGCTCGTGACCGTCGCCCGTCCAACCACGACGAAGACCCGGCTCCTGGCGCGCTCTCAGCAGCTCCTGCGATTTGATGAGGAGGACGACGGAGACCTCGCCGATCCGGATGTTGCCAGTGTCATGGCGGCGGTGACCGACGCGATCGCCACGGCTGACGCCGTTGTCCTCGAGGACTACAACAAGGGCGTGCTCGTCCCTGCCGTCATCGAACAGACGATCAGACTCGCGAGGGAACGAAACGTCCCCGTGGTAGTAGATCCGAAGTTCCGCAATTTCTTCAGCTACCGAGGGGCCACGATCTTCAAGCCAAACCGACGTGAGCTGGAGCAGGCGCTCGGTGCAGCGGTCGATCTGGCGCATCCGGCCGCACTGCCGGCAACTCTCGAGCGGCTCGACGTGGCGCATCTGCTGCTCACGCTCAGCGAGCATGGCATGGCGCTCGTGTCACGTGGCGGGGAAATCACGCGCATCCCCACCACTGCCCGTGAGGTCTACGACGTTGTTGGTGCAGGCGACACGGTCACGGCGTATCTCGCGCTCATGTTGGCAGCCGGTGCCGACGCGCGCGAGGCGGCCGTGATCGCGAACTATGCGGCGGGCGTTGAAGTCGGGAAGCTGGGAGCGGCCAGCGTCGCTCCCTCCGAAGTGCTTGCGGCATACGACTCGTTTCACGCAACGGCATGAGGCGCAGCTTCCGTCGCGCCGTCGGCGTCATCGCCGTCTGGTTGTGCGTGGCGCCGCTTGCCGCGCAGCGTGACACTGCGGCAGGCCTGCGGGTCCCGGACGACTCGCCGCTGCGCCTCGCAGAACGTCGTGCGGAGAGCAGTGAGGCGAAAGACGCCATGCGTGGTCCATCCAAGGTCCAGCCGCCGCGCTGGTGCGCAAAGGGAAGCCGCGGTCGGCGAGTGGCGCAGACAGTCGTTGCCGGGACTTTTGTCGGCGGCAATCTCGCCCTCTACGAGTATTTCCGACGCGCCTGGTGGTCGGGGGAACGTGCCCCGTTCTTCCAGAACTACGACTGGGATGGGAACTTCCGCGATCAGGACAAGCTCGGGCACATGATGGGCGGCTATCTCCTCAGCGAAGGTGGCCGTGAACTGCTCGAAGCCGCCTGCATGTCGGAAAAGAAAGCGACACTCTGGGCGGTTGGTTACGCGGCGGCGTTTCAGCTCCAGATTGAATTGTGGGATGGGACGCAGGCGCGGTACGGCTTCTCACCGCCGGACCTGTTGTTCAACACGATCGGCCAGGGGATCTCACTGTCGCATGCGTTCATTCCGTCGATGCGCGCGGTAATGCCAACGGCCTCCTACTCGAGAACACAGGCGCTGAAGAACACGCAGGCAGGGCGAATTCCGGGGGATTTGCGGCCCTCCGTGGACTACAGCGGACAGACATACTGGCTCTCGGTCGATGTCGACACACTGCTTCCGACGCGAGTCCGGAGACTCTGGCCTGATCTGCTCCGATTCTCGGTCGGTCACACGATCACTGATTTCATCGATCCGGTCACCGGCGCTGACATCCGTGCCCAACGTCGGATTCTTCTCACTCTCGACATCGATCCGCTCAAATTGCCTGGACACGCACCATGGTGGGTTACGGTGAAGAAGATCCTTCGCCACAATCATTTCCCCTCCCCTGCGATCGAGTTCCGGAGTGGCGGTGTGCGCACGGTTGCGTGGCATCGATGAACGGGAAATTCATCGCGCGCGCCTTGCTGACAGCCTGTGCACTGCTCTACTGTGCCGTGGACGCCGCTGCCCAGCGCGCACTGCTTCCGCTCGATGATGTCGCGTACACCTACATCGATGCGCTGCAGGTCCGTGGATTGCTCGGCGACCTGCCCGTGATCGAGCGGCCCTATTCGGTTGGCGCAGTGCGCGCCGCAGTATCCGCGGCCCGAGGCTCGCTCCACAGTTCCGGCGTGGCGCGGTGGCTGACAGCGATCGAGGCCGCCGCCGACAAGTACGCTCCCGGCGTCACGAAGGCAGATTCCGCCGTCTTTGCCGCTGGCATCGCGGGCTACGCGGTGGCGCAAACAAGCGGCACCCGCGACCTGCTTCAGTCGGACCGGGTGAACACGCTCGCGCCGGGATTCTCCATTCGCGCGTTGCTGCAGGCTGGACCAGTGACTGGTGCCACGCGCGTTCTCGCGGATCGACGCATGCGAGTGGATCCCGAATACCTTGGCCGACGCGACCGTGCGCTGAGCGCGCGAACCGAGGAGGCGTATCTCGGTGTCGGGTCACGATTCGTTGCCCTCGAGGCGGGCCGTGTCGCGCGCTCGTGGGCACTGCCCGGCCAACTTGGTCTGACAATCAGCAATGGCGCGTACAGTTACGATCACCTCTACCTCCGCGTCGGCACCGACAGGCTGCACCTCTCGTCCGTCGTCGCACGTCTCGACGACGAGCGGCTGAATTTCACGACGGATACCATGGCGCAGCGGTACTTCACCGCTCACCGTCTCGGCGCGACGATCGGCGCGCTGGAATTCGGGATCAGCGAGAGCGTGGTCTATGGCGGTGTGTCACGAGGATTTCAGCCGTCGCTCTCGAACCCGGTCGCACCGCTCTTCCTTGCCCAGTACAGCGACGGCGATCGCATGAACGTCGCATTCGGAGCCGACGCGCTGTGGCGAGGTCGCCGCGGCATCATGCTCGGTGCGCAGATCTTCGCCGATGACTTCCAGATCGATCGGTGCGATCTCTGCGGAGAACCTCCCGGAATTGCCTTCGCGCTGACAGCCGACGGTGTCCCCCTGGCGGAGGGTGCGCGAGCGTTCGGCAGCTACACTCGCGTGACGGCATTGACGTATCGCGCTCCGGACCGTTTCGAGCGGTACACCAGCCGAAGCGTTGGTCTGGGACAGCGGAACAGTGATTTCGATGAGGTCAGGCTTGGTGTCGATGTCGGGCCCGCACTGCCCGCGCCGGTCCGTGTGTACGCTGCGTACCGGCGTCAGGGTGCCGGAGACTACCGCGAGCCATTCCCATCGCTCGCGCAGAGAAACTCCTGGCCTACGATCTTCGAAGGTGTGGTGGTGAAGACCCTGCGTATTGCGGCGGCGTCCTCGGTGCGTCTCGCGCCCGGCGTGGAGATCAGCGCCGATGCGGGCCTGAATCGCAGCAGCAACGACAGGCGCGTTCCGGGTGCGAAAAAGACGCGCGCCGAAGCGCGAGTCCGGGTCGCGCTGGAACTCCCGCGGGCCGTTGTCCGACGCTCGCTTTATTGAGATGACGTCCGTCTCCGCCGCACCTTGACGCAAGACCTTCATTCGTCGGTGCGCGATCAGATCCCGAGTTGAGGCTCGCTTCCGGGAGACGGATCCGTTGGAACGGTCAGGCACTGTCTCACTCGTGAATCATCTCAACACGGTGACTGACGCTGCGATCTTTCATGAAATCAGCTCGGAACTCGCGTCAGTCTTCGCGTCGGCGCACACGGTACTCGAGTTGGGCGGTGGACGGGGGCGACCTGCCCGTGGCTGGACGCACCAACATCATCGACACTTTGGCATGCGTTGGATTGAGCGCGCGTGAACCGGAAGCGCCCGGACGTGAAAGAGCATCTGCTCGTGCCGTCAGTGGTGATTGCCCGGGCTGAAGCCGCGGGTTTGATGGCCACCGTTCGGTGCTGGCTCGCGCAACCCGTTCACGTCGCTACAAGTGCCTGTCGATGCGTGCGTACGTGCCGGTCGTGATCAGGCGCACGAGAACATCGCCTGACCCACGGTTCCGCCAGTACCAGCCATGGTTCCCCTTGAACCCCGCGACAAGCTGCCCTGAGTCCGCCGCCACGCCCTGCCCTTTCTTGTAGCTGACGAACCAGTCCTTCGGCGCATTGGTCGAGTCACCGTGCATGTCGAAGTTCACGACGCCGCCGGTCACGCTCCAGCGGTATTCCGCTGCGCTCCCTTCAGGCATCACGAGCTTGATCTCGCCGCCCTTGTTCGGCGCCAGCGTGACGAGCGTGGTGTCAATGCGCACGACCGCCGCAGCCGGCACATTCGTCGCCGCAGCCTCGGGAACGGCCGGCACACTCGCAGCCTCCGCTGCTGCGATCACAGCATCCGCTGAGGCCTCGGCCGCCGCGTTGCTGGCCGCTTCTTCCGCCAGCGCGAGCTTGACCTCGCCCATCTGCGTCAGGCCGAGCAGGCGGCCGACGCCAGTAGGATCAACGCCATACTCGGCCGGAAGCACGCAGGTGACGAGCAGGACGCCGGCCACCGCAACGGCGATGAGCGTTGCACGGATCAGCGACCTGCCGGATGGCGACTCCGGTGCGGTTTGTGGGTTGCTCATGTGACCGCTCGCATGATGAAGTAGCCTGAAAGCTGATAGCCGACGAGGACAAATCCGGCGGTCATGATCGCGACGTTGGCGGCGAACGCGAGCGGGCGGAAGCTCCGTGTGCGACGCCAATGATTCATCACGATGAGAATCGCACTCAGCGCGAGCACCTGACCGATTTCCACACCGACGTTGAACGCCACGAGGTTGGGGACGAGTCCATCAGCGGACATCTTGAAGTCGAGGATCTTCGTGGCGAGTCCAAATCCATGGAAGAAGCCGAAAATCAGGGTTGCAGCGCGCGCATCCGGTGTGAAGCCGAACCACGTCCGGAACGCGCCAAGGTTATCCAGGGCCTTGTACGCGACCGAGATGCCGATGACCGCGTCGATCAGGTAGGCATTCATGCTGACGTGCGTCAGAACGCCCGCCAGCAGCGTCGTGGAGTGGCCAACCGCGAACAACGTGACGTAGAGCGCGACGTCCTTCAGCCTGTAGAGGAAGAAGATGACGCCGAGCAGGAACAACAGATGGTCATAACCAGTGACCATGTGTTTCGCGCCGAGATACGCGAATGGGATCAGCAAGACTCCGCTGCTCTGCTGGATGAAGCCCTTGTCGCCCGCCGCAACGCCGTGCGCCAGCAGCACAGCGGGCAGGCCGATGAGGCCCAGGCAGAGCAGCGGCAATCGCCGGATAACGCCCACGCTACTTCACGCCGAACGTCAGGGATCCCCACTTCGACGAGTGGTTGGCCTCCGGATCGTTCGCGATCCGCGTCATGGAGATGAACTTGATGTAGTACGTACCGGTCCGATCGAGCGGAATGTGCACCAGACCGGCGGCATCGGAGCGCACGTTGCGCTGCGCGACCCGTCCGTTGGAGGCAGAGAGTCCGCCGTACTGCACGAACTGGTTCGCGACTGGCTTGCCGTCCACGAGCACGCGGACATCGAGCGTCGCACCCACCTTCATGGCGTACGGATTCTGTGTCGGAACCAGCTCGGCGGGGTAGCCGAGCACAGTCGAAAACGCGTCGGTCGTTGCTGTGCCAACCTGAACGAGCGCCTTCACGTGTTTCTGATACCGCTCCTTTGCACGCTCATCAAGGCGACGCTGTGCGCGCCGCGCGGCGAGCTCGTCGGGGATGCCGTCCGATCGCAGATAGGCGTTGAACTCCGTCCCGCTCATCTCGAGAACCCGGGGCTTGGTCGAGACACCCACGACGTAGGTGCCAGGCGCGCCTGTGCGCATCGGGAACACGCTGGTGTCTCCGCTGGCATTCCAGACCGCGACGTCGAGCCTGGCTCGCCCCGCTGGCGAGACGACTGCAACATCGGCCAGACGGTCCGGGGTGATCGAGTTCTCCGAGAGAATGAACGTGCCGTTGAAAAGCCGGACGTTCACAGTCGTGTTCGGCGCGACGAAGAACTGCTCGAGACGCAGAAACATGTCGTGCGCGAAGAGCGGCCCCGCCACGAGCAAGAGCGCGAGCGTGACCGCGAGACGCCGAAGGAAGGAGCGCATGGCTGGGACCGGACAGTGTGGAGGTTGAGACCTTTCGTAGATCGACTAGCAGAATAAGGGCACGGACGGGAGAACGGACGCCGGAGGGGCTTGCCGTCGTCCGACCGTGTCGCAGAAGACACCGAGGGTACCGTACGCGCTGTCGTCCCCCCTGCCTGAGTCACGCAGTGGAGTTCACTCGCGTGCTGGGCGTCGGTCGCCCCGCGAACGCCGATTGCCTGTCTGGACCGAAACGCTCATTCTTCCCGGCGTGTCTGAAGCGCCTACGCCGTTCGCTTTCGCCCTCAGGCGTGCGGGCTGAGACTGAAAAGCAGCAGAGTCCGCCACTCCGCGGCGCGACTTGCTATCTTCGGATCTGCACGGGGTTGGTGGCGGGGCCAGTAGCTCAGCGGTAGAGCAGCGGACTCATAATCCGACAGGTCGTAGGTTCGAATCCTACCTGGCCTATCCCGCGCACGAGGGAGAAGCGGGACGGCGGCAGGGGATCCTGCACACACCCTCCCCCTTCCCCGAACCCGCTGTTACGGTTAGACTTGCGTGCTTCGAGTCCTCGGCAATCCGGGGTCCCGGACAGGGGTTGCAGATCGATTTGAAGGACGCGTAGCTCAGCTGGTTAGAGCGCTGCTTTCACACAGCAGAGGTCCGGGGTTCGAGTCCCTGCGCGTCCATATCCCCCCGCTCGTGGTCTCTCAGCCATCCAGACAGCGATGAATCGCCCTTTCCTTCGGCCGCTGCTCGCGGTCGGGGTCTTTTTGTTTATGGCGTCTGCGCTCCGTGCCCAGACGGCCACCCCGCAGCAGGCGCAGCAACTGTTGCAGAATCGCCCCGATCTGCTCAATCAGCTTCGACAGCGGATCGGTGGATCGGGCCTCTCCCCCGATCAGATCCGCGCGCGGTTGCGGGCACAGGGATACCCCGACAACCTGCTCGACTCGTACCTCCAGGGCGAGGCGCGAAGTGGTGCCGTCGATCCAGCAGCGGCCGGCACCGGACTCCCCGGTGCTCCGGGCGCCGCGGCGGGCGCGAACCCACTTCTGCCGTCGTCTGACGTCTTTGCCGCACTGCGTGAACTCGGCATTGCCGACTCCAGCGACTTCGACTTCCCCGGTGACACGAATCGGACGCGGCGACTGAGCAGCGATACGCTGCAGACGCCGTTCGATTCAACGCTCGACTTGCGAATCCCCAGTGACACGCGCGGTCGCGATGGGCGAAGGCTCACGCCGTACGAGCAGTTTCTCTGGCTCCGCAGCGACTCGGTGCAGCGCGACAGTGGCCTGAAGGTGTTCGGGATGAACCTCTTCATGAATCGGAATGCGTCGCAGTTTGACGCGAATCTTGCCGGCCCAGTGGACCCCAGTTACCGACTTGGCGCCGGCGACCGTCTCGTGCTGATCGTGACCGGTGATGTTGAGCAGGCCTACTCGCTCGACGTGACGCGTGAGGGATTTGTCGTGATCCCGCAGGTTGGCCAGATCAGCGTTGCCAACCTGACACTCGCGCAACTCGAGGACTTGCTCTACACGCGGCTCGGTCGCTCCTATTCCGGCGTTCGTCGGACGGCGAACGCGACGACACGCTTCAGCATCAGCGTGGCCCGACTCCGCTCGAATCAGATCTTCGTCGTCGGCGAGGTTGCGCGGCCTGGCAGCTATCGGGTCTCTGCCGCCGGCACTGCCCTCACGGCGCTGTATGCCGCCGGCGGACCAACGGCAAACGGGTCGTTGCGCAACGTGCTCGTGCGCCGCAACGGCCGCGTCGTGAGCAGCATCGATCTCTACGACTATCTGCTCAATGGCGACGCGTCACGCGATGCACGCCTGCTGAACGGCGACATCGTCTTCGTACCCATCCACACGGGGCGCGTCCGCGTTGTCGGCGAAGTGAACCGTCCCGGCACGTATGAAGTCGGTACCAGTGGCTCACTGGCGGATATCGTCCGCGCGGCGGGTGGCTTGCAGCCCACGGCAGCGCGCTCACGAATTCAGATCGAGCGACTCACGCCGGCGCGGGACCGCACGCGTCCAGGGAGTGATCGCGCGGTGCTTGACGTCAGTGGCGGCACAGGCGGAGCCATCCCTGCGCTGGCCCTGGTCGATGGTGACGTCATCCGTGTGTTGAAGGTCGCCGACCGGGTGAGAAATCGAGTCGTCGTGCGCGGCAACGTCTTTACTCCCGGCGCCATTGGCCTGACACCGGGACTGCGCCTCAGCGAGGCGCTGCGCAAGGCTGGTGGCCTGAAACCCGATACCTATCTCGCACAGGTCCTCATCACGCGCCTGAACTCCGACTCCACGCGCACCCAACTGCGTGCCGCATTGAGTGACACGACTGGCACGGTGATCAACGATCCGGTGCTGCAGGAAGAGGACGACATCCGGGTGTTCGGGCGAAGCGAGTTCCGCCCGCTGCGCTTCGTGGCGGTGACAGGCGCTGTGCGTCGTGCCGGTCGTTATCCGTACTACGATGGCATGACGGTGCGCGATCTGGTGCTTCAGGCGGGCGGCCTGCAGGAGAGCGCGCTGCTCAGCGAGGCCGAGGTGGCGCGCATGCCGGACTCCCGGACCGGAGGTCAGACCGCAAGCACGCTCCGGGTGCCGCTGGACTCGAGCTACCTGTTCGAGCGCGCGCCGAACGGCAAGTACTCCGGTCCGCCCGGGTTACCCGTCGCCGCGTCAGGATCGAGCGAAGTGCCGCTGCAGGCATACGACAACCTGCTGATTCTTCGGCAGCCGGACTGGGAGTTGCAGCGCACTGTGTATGTCGGCGGTGAAGTCCGCTTTCCCGGGTCGTATACGCTCGTGCGGAAGTCGGAACGACTCAGCGATGTGATTCAACGCGCGGGAGGATTGACCGGCGAAGCGTATGCTGACGGGGTGAATTTCTCCCGGCGGCGCAACCGGGTCGGACGCATCGGTGTTGACCTGCCCGCTGTGCTCAAGAGCCCCGAGGAGCAGGACAACATCATCCTGTTCGACGGCGATTCGATCACGATTCCGCGATACGACGCCGTGGTCCGTGTGGACGGCGCGGTGAACTCGCCGACCGCTCTTCCCTTCGTTCGCGGCAAGGACATGCAGTACTACATCCGCGCCGCTGGTGGCGGTCGCCTCGACGCCGACCTCCCGAGGACGTACGTCACGCAGCCAAACGGTCGTGTGGACGCCGTCGCACGCCGCTTCCTGCTGCCAGATGGCCAGCCAACGCCGCGTGCAGGCTCGATCGTAACCGTGCCCAAGCGCGACCGAACCGAGCGACAGGACACACTCGCATCGCGCACTCAGATCGCGTCAATCATCGGCACATTCGCCGCGGTGCTCGCGTCGCTTGCCACCATCATCATCCAGACACAGAAATAATGGCGTAGGGCGCGCGCATGGACAACTTCGCCTCGGAGCGCGCGCCGCCATCACTGCTGCGGAGCGGCACGTTCAGCCTCGTCACCAGCGCCGCACCGCTGGCGGTCGCGCTGGTGTCGCTCCCATTGCTGACGCGCCATCTCGGTACGGAGCGCCTCGGCCTCCTCGCACTCGCATGGGCCTGGCTTGGGTATGCGACGTTGCTCGACTTCGGGCTTGGTCGAGCGCTCACGCGCATGGTGGCCGCAAGCGACGCCGGTGAGAAGCTCGAGGCACCGGTCGGTGCCTTCATCGCCACGGCGAACAGGACGCTGATTGCGGTCGGCGTGATAGTCGGGCTGCTCGGCGCCGCTCTCGCGCCATGGTTCATCTCGCACATCCTCGTCGATCTTTCAGCGGCAGTGCGAAGGGATGCGATCGTCAGCTCGATACTGTTTGCCATGACCGTTCCCGCGGTGACCGGGGCGAGTGCACCACGCGCGGTGCTCGAGGCGCGACAGCAGTTTCGTGCCGTCAACATGGTGCGCCTGCCCGTGAGCGTTGGCACGTTCGCCGTACCGACACTGCTTCTGCCCTTCACTGCCTCACTGACCGTCATTGCACTGTCACTTGGTGCGGTTCGTCTCTGGGCGTGGTGGCGCTACCGAGCGCTCGCCAGCAAGTGCATGCCGACGCGCTTGGGAGACGCGCCGCGACTGGCCCTGCTTCGTCCGCTGCTCCGCGCCGGCGCATGGATGACTGTGTCCAATGTGCTGAGTCCCCTGATGACGGTTGCCGACCGCTTCCTCATCGGCTCGCTCATTTCCGTCAGCGCCGTGGCACTCTATGCCGTACCATGGGAAGCGGTGACGAAGTTGTGGATCGTTCCCGGTGCGCTGACCATGGTGCTGTTCCCGGCCGTTGCCCGAATCGGCGAGTCAAACCCCGCGAGGTTGACGGCGCTGCATGCCGCAAGTGCGAGGCTGTTGGCACTGCTCGTCATGCCAGCGTGCGTGATATCGTGCGTCCTGGCGCCGTGGCTGCTCTCGGCTGCCGGCGGCGCAGCGTATCAAGGCGAGAGTGTGCAGGTGCTCCGCGTGCTCAGCATCGGTGTCGCGGCGAACTGCATGGCCGCCGTCCCATTCACGGTGCTTCAGGCCAGTGGTCGCGCCAGATGGACGGCGGCGCTCCATCTGGCGGAGGTCGTGCCATTCGCCATGCTGCTCTGGTTCGGCGCGCAGCGATTCGGCTTGATAGGCGTCGCCGCTGCCTGGACGATCCGCGTGGTTGCTGACGCGGCGCTGTTGTCCTGGAGGGCACAGTCCGTGGCTCCGCTGTCGGCCGCCGGAATCACGCTCAATGTCGCCACGGTGGTCACCGTGGCCTGCAGCGCGTGGCTCGGCGCATCACGACCTGGCGTTGAACCGATCGTCTCAGTCGTCGCGATTCTCGCGTCGATCGGCGCCGCCGCACTCTTGTGGTTCCGGCGCCCTGACGTGGAGCGACATGTCCTTGGCCGGTCGGGCGGCGCAGCGTGAGCGCGGTGATCGCGATTGTGCTGCTGCAACATGGCAGATGGCAGGATACGGTGGCCTGCCTGCAAAGCCTGGTACCGGCGGTCAACGACGGACTGGCTCGTGTCATCGTCGTCGACAACGGATCGCCGGATAACAGCGCCGAGCGCGTCGCATCGTGGCTTGGTGGAGCGTTGCCACCGGCCGCGCGGCCGGCGGACGACGTGCTCGCCGACCTCTGGTGGCCACTGGAAGGCTCGCGAGGTGCCGTGTGGGATCCCGCCGCTGACGACCAACCAGCCGGGGCCGCCATGGCGCCATGGACGCTGTTCCGAAATATCCGGAACGATGGATTCGCCGGCGGAATGAACATCGGCGTCCGGTGCGCGCTCGCCGATCCAGATGTCGATGCCGTCTGGCTGCTGAACAACGACACCGTGGTCGCGCGCAGCACGGTGAAGGCAATCCGTACGGCGCTCGATGCAGCACCGCCTGACGTCGGCCAGTTCGGAACGACGACCTGCTACTACGCGGAGCCTACGATCGTGCAGTCCGTGGGATGGTGTCGATGGAACGCCTGGCTCGCGACCAGTTCACGGACGCACGACGGAGCGCAGGTGTCCGGTGTCCTGAGCCGTGAGACACCGCACCCGGGCTACGTGTACGGCGCCTCATGGGTCATCCGTGCGCGTGCGCTTCGCGATGTCGGGCTCCTGTCCGAGGAAGGGTTCCTCTATGGCGAGGAGCTGGACTGGGCATGCCGAGCGGAGCGCGTGTGGGGCTCGCGACTGATCCCTGAGGCGGTCGTCTGGCACCGGGAGGGGGCCACGGTCGGGGCCGGTGCGACAACGATTGCCGCACGCAGCGAACTCGCTGATCTGTGTGGCATCTCCGCGCGTCTCCGACTGACCCGCCGGTTTTTCCCACGGCGACTGCCGATCGTATATTCAAGTTTGCTCGGTGCGGCCCTCAACCGCCTTCGACGGGGCGACGCGCGACGCGCGCTCGCCGTGGCCCGGCTTGTGATTGCGGGTGGGCTCCCAGTGCCGAGACCGGTGTCGAATGCCGGGCAGTCTTCGTCCAGTCGCCAGTGACGCCAGAGTCGGCAGTTCCCAGCAGCGCCGTGACTTCCTTGCCGGTCGAGGAGTTTTCGATCGTCGAGTTGCGGCGTGGGGTGATGCGGCGCTGGTACTGGATGCTGATGGCGCCCATCGCGGCAGCCCTGCTCGGTGCCGGTGCTGCGGTGGTGTGGCCGAAGACATGGACTGCGACGACGTCATTCGTGCCGGAGCAGGTCCTCGGCACGAATAACGTCAGCATCCTGAGCGCACTCGGTGGCCTCGGATCGTTGCTTGGCGACGGCGGCGGCGCAAGCGCGCTCGCGAAGCTCAGAGAGGGCCCGTCCACCGAGTTCTTTGCCGACGTGCTCACGAGCACGGAGCTGATGACAGCAGCGCTCCGCACGGAATTCGCCGATCCGACCACGCCCGGAACAACGCACCAGCTTATCGACTTGCTGGACGTCAATGGGCCGACACCGGAACGGCGATTCGGCAATGCGCTGCGCAAGTTCAAGCGGCGAGTGAAGGTGCTCATCAGCCGGAAAAGCAACATCGTGAATCTCAGCGTGACGCTGGGCGATCCTGTGCTTTCGGCTTCCGTGGCGAACCGGATGCTCGCATTGCTCAACACGTTCAACCTCGAGCGGCGACAGCGTGCCTCGACCGAACAGCGGCGCTTTGCCGAGTTCCGCCTGCGCACGGCGCGCGCTGAGCTGGATTCGGTGGAGCTGGCGAAGCAGGCCTTTCTCGATGCCAATCGCAACTACTACGAGTCCACGCGCCTGCTTGCGATCTACGAGCAGATCGATCGTGCGGTTCGCGTCAAGGAAGGTATCCTGATCGGCCTCACGAAGACGTTCGAGGAGAGCCGGGTCGCCGAGGTTCGCGACACGCCACTGTTGACGGTCGTCGACACGGCGACGCCGCCCGATCGCCCGCTGCAACGGCCGCTTCTGTGGGCCGGCCTGACGGCCGTCGCCGGACTGCTGCTCGGGGTGATTGCGGTGGTCCTTGCTGCACTTTCGGACCATCGTGCGCCAATCGCCAGCCCGCGGTTCGTGGCGGCTGACGGGCCGATCCGCGCCGTGTCCTGACGGCGCGCGCGGTGCACGCCGTATCGTTCTCGCCACCCAGCACCATCGGCGCACCGAGCACGTCGTCCGTCCGCCATCTCGCCACACTGGTGGTGGTTGCAACGCTGCCACTGACGTACGCGATGACGCTGCGCATCGTGTTTCCGATCAAGATCTATGAGCTGGTCCTGTGCGTGTGCGCCGCGCTGATGCTGCGAGAGGGGCGTGTGATACTTGCACCGGGAATGTCTCGGTTCACACGGCCGATCGTCGCATTCCTCACGTGGTCCGCAGCCGTGCTGGTGATCCGGATTGCCGTGCCCCTGGAGTCGTTCACGACCGAGGGGTTCGAAGCGCGCATTGGGCCGGTCGGTGACGCGGTCATCAAGATCGGCTATTGGCTCATGGCGCTCTTCGCGTTTGCGCTCGTTGCGACGGCGGCATACGAGGACGGTCGCCGTGTCGGTCGATGGTGGTGCGTCGGCGCCATCGTCGCGGCAGTCTACGGCTGGTTGCTCTTCCTCTCGTCGGTCTTCAGCCTGCCCGCACCGCTGTTGCCCGGAATGATCCAACCACAGATCATCAACATCGCCGGGCGCGAGCTGTTCCGCGGCGGCACGTTCGAGGAAGGCAACTACTTCGCGATGTACCTGCTGACATCGCTCGCGGTGTCACTGTGGATGCGCTGGCGATGGACAGCGGCCTTCCTGGCGGCGACGGTATTCATCACGTTCTCGACCGCAAACGTCGTCGCGCTGGCGTTGTTCGGGTTCATCTACTCGATCGGCGTGGGCGCGAGAGATCGTGACCCCCGAGGGAAGATCTACGCAGCGCTCCTGTTCGCACTGATTTCCATAATGGTTCTGAGTCTACTGGTCGTCACCGGCTACGTCTCCGAATTCTTCATCTCGAAACTGACCACCGAGGAATTCGGGTCGAAACTCGACCGCCTCGATCTCGCGGTGGCAGGCCTGCGGATGTCGTTGGATCACCCGATCGCCGGTGTCGGGTTGTCGCACTACGGATACAACTACCGCCCATATCAGCTCACGGATTTCTTCGATCGAACGCGATCCGTCAAGCCGATCGCGAACAATCCGTGGGTGGAAGTCCTGGCG
The DNA here is from genome assembly GCA_031373905.1 of Gemmatimonadaceae bacterium. Taxonomy (GTDB): domain Bacteria; phylum Gemmatimonadota; class Gemmatimonadetes; order Gemmatimonadales; family Gemmatimonadaceae; genus JACMLX01. The sequence continues at coordinate 25,463 of JANMNM010000200.1, forward strand.
GAGACGGGGCTGATAGGCCTCGCGTTCGTACTTGCCTTCTCACGCCGGGTGTGGAGGAACGCGGTTGGACCTTCGGGTGCAGCGTTCCGTGCTGGCCTGGCCGCGGTGGCGCTGGGACTCTTCACATTTCCCAGCATCACGGTGCTCTTCATCTGGGCGTTCTGCGGTCTCGTTGTCGGGGTGCGGATTCGCGAAACGGTCTCAGCATCGACAGTCGCCGTGGAGCTTGAGCCGGCACACTAGTGCGGTGGCCCGGAAGTCTGTCGCATGAGTCCTTCGCCATCTGGCACCTGGCGGCATTGACGCGAGCGGTGTGCGAGGTTGAGGCACACACCGTCGAGCCTGCACGGCGCATCACGCGCTTACTGATCCGCGGAGTGGCGAAACTTTCGCGTGCACCGTCCGCAGTTGTGCCCGCCAGTGCGTGTGCGTGTGCGTGTGCGAGCGACAGCCTCGGCTGCACGAAACCGGACACAGCGACTGCATGCTGAGAATGAACGACGATCCGCGCGTCTCTGAGTTCGAGCCGGCATGCGTGATGCGTGGTCGGCTCAACCCTGCGCACAGTGCTCGCGCGACAGATCGCGACTGAGCCACGGTGCCTGATCGTCAAACACCGTTCCGAGGGAGGCGTACAGATGACCGGCCCACGACCAGACAAGAAAGGCCCACGAATCATCCTGACAGGGGGCGACGAGCAGACGAAACGACCCGAAGTGGTGGTCGCGCTGTTCACCGAGAAGCAGGAGCTGATCAACACCTTTCCGGTGAAGGAGGACGGGACCTTCGATCTACCTGCGTCGAAGATCAAGGACGCCTTTCGCATCGTCATCGGGCCGCGCACTTCCGATCCGAAGAATCTCTTCAGCGCCGGCATGCGCCTGCGGCCCGCGGATTATCTCGATCTCATCGCGCGCGGTGACATCAGCATCGCGCCCGGCCTCTGGCGGGAGTGGGTTCGCCTGACCCGCTGCGTGAGTGGCAACGTGCGTCTCTGCCGCCGACCGATCTGGTGGTTCAACGAGTTGGCCCTTGCCGCGCGCCCTCTCAGGCCGACGATCGCGTTCCCCGTCAAGACGTTCCGTCCGGTGACGGAACTTCTCTCACTTCCGTTCCGCTGTGAGGTTGTCTGCAACGGCAGCGTGGAGGTGTACCGTCGCACGTGCTGCGGAACCGATTGGATCATCGACGACCCGAGAATACCGGAGCTCATTCGTGATCTCGAAGACATCATCCGGGTTCTGCCCGAGTTTCCGCCGCAGCCTGGCCCAGGCCCGGACCCGGGGCCGTTCAGCGGCGAGCTTCCGTTCCTTCGCGAAGGGACGCTCGACGAATTCCGCCTCAATGCTCCGGCTGACGCGGTGGCGCTGCGCAAGCTGAAAGGATCCGCGGCGCGTGAGTACATCGTCGCGCGCCCGTATCTGAAGTTCCGCCGCTGGAGCTGTGGCACGCCGGCACTTGTCGGCAACGGCACGATCAACCCGGATGGTCGATTCAACATCTGCTGGCGTGACTTCCTCCGTGTGGTGAAGCTGGGCTGCAAGGAAGAATTCGCGTATGTCGTGAAGCAGACGGTGGGCGGCGTGACCCGCACGATTTACAATGGCGTGGCAGCGAACATCTGGTTCGCGTCAGCGGACAACGCGACGCTCACGAGCCACAGCCCGTTTGCATTCTCATGTCGCGACAACGGCGATCCGGGCACGGGCGCATTCGTCTATCTGGACACGATCGGCGGCATGCAGAGTCATCGCCTGGCAACGCCAGCGAGTACCGGGTGGGACCGCGTCTCGGCACCCGCATACAACAGCGGCCTCGCAGACCCAGCGCCGACACCCGGCGCAGCAGTCGGCGCGCTGCTGGACCGGAACTGGGGTGGCTCGCTGCCACTCAACATCATGTTCAGCGAGGATCTCAAGGACGCGGCTGTTGGCGCGCGCTACTACCGCGTGAGCGTGACAGAGGCGGACGTCACGGGCGCACCGACTGGCACTCGCTACTATCTCGGTGATGGGCTCAGCTGGACCAAGGCCGTCGCCACCGCAGCCGGGACGGAGATCGTGCCAGAAGTTCTGGGGCCGTTCACCGTCGGCACGCACGCGTCGCTCTACAAAATTCCGTACGATACGGAGGCGAACTGGGGCGCGGGTCAGTATCACGCCGCTGTCGATACGACGGACGCGCGGTGGAGCAACCCGAACGTACGCCACTTGATCACGATCGAGGTCTTCGACGCTGCAGGTCAGCGCTTGCGGCCGATGGGCACGACGCCGGTCGATCCTGCTGATGCCGGCGTCGCCAAGCCGTTCTTCTTCCGGCGCTGGCGGACGCCGCTCGGACTGATGGACAACGTCCCGCATGCTGCGCTGACGCACATGTTCTGGTGGGACAATCGGCCGCTCACGGCCGAGTTGCTTGGCTTCACCGTCAACGGGATCGTGTCCACCGCACAATGCCTCTTCCTCACTGGGCCGGTTGGCACGCAGTTCGGCGTGCAGTACCGCGCGTTCCATCCCAATCCGATGTTCAAGCACTATCACGACATTGGATGGATCCGTGGCCGAAGCCTGCCGGCGGAAACGGGCGCGCTCGAGTCACACAACCCGGCGAACATCACCGTGCCGACGAACAGTGCGACCGATTCGTTCGAGCACATGCTCGGCACGATGCCGTCGGCAGACCCGAGCAATCCGCTCCCCGTGCAGCGTGATCGCTGTGCGTTTGCCGTGTCACTGTACCTGCAAGGGAAGATGACTGACGGCAGCAGTCCGCCGCCGGATGTCTCGCACACTGGCGCGGTGGCCCTGTTGCTGGGGTGAGCGCAGCCACGATGTGATCACGTGTGCGTGAGTGCAGGCCGGTTGCCCGACAGGGTGACCGGCCTGCAGTCTTTCCCGCGCCAGAGTGTACATGCGGGCGGCAGACGCACGGTGACTTCGGTGAATCGCCTGAGTCAGGGTAGATGCCCCCTCCTGAACCCAGTAGTTTTCACTGATGTTGAAGCAGAACCAGCCTCTTCCATTCAGCCGAGCCGTCCGGCATCGCGTTCAGCGAGCGACATGAGCCGCCCGCAGCTCGTGGAGATTCTGGGTCGAAAATACCTGCTCCCAACGTGGTACCCGTCTCCGCTCGTGACGGGGCTCGCGGTGATGGACCAAGGACGACGATTGGTCAGTTCTCCGGCCGGTCCCCGAGCAATCCCGGATCTGAGCAACGGAACAATCGTTGTCGCCAAGCCGGATCACTTCGGCGATCTGATTCAGGCCACGGCGTTGCTTCGCGCGTTGCGGCAGCGACTTCCCAACGCGCGCATCGTGCTCGTGCACGGTTCATGGGCACAGGAACTTGCGACGTGGCTGCTGAAGCATGACTACGTGCACGCGCTCGCAACATATGATGCGGCGTGGCTGCAGCCCGGCAACCGCTCCTGGCCCGCACGGCTGCGTATCGAGCGCGAGACACGGTCGGACGCGGCCCGCGCCATCCGCGCACTGCGACCAGACGTGTATCTCGACATCCGATGCACATCGCCGAGCACGATTGATCTCGCCATCGAAAGCGGTGCGCTGGTGCGCATCGGCTTCGGCCTTCGCGGTCGAAGCTGGGAATACCACGCACTCATTCCCTACCGCGAAGAGTCGTCGCTCGGGCAGAACTGGCTTCACGCCCTCGATGTTCTTGGCCTGGCGCCCGGCACGTACGCGGGGCCCGTGCTGCCTGCAGCGCCGCCGCTCGAGCATGATGCACCGATCATTGTTCAGCCAGGAAGTCGAACGGTCGGGAAGGAAGCCCCGCTCGGATTCTGGCAGGCGCTGCTCCCGGCACTCTCCGAACGCGGTCCCATCATGCTGGTCGGAAACGCTGCGGACCAACGTCGATACGCCTCGCTGCGCGGCCTCGTCGCTCCGGGTCGATGCGAGGACATGATGGGTGCGACGTCGTTGACCGACTTGATTGCACTCACCGGTCGCGCACGCGCGGCGATTGGTGTTGAATCGATGGTTGCACATCTCGCTGTGGGATATGGGCGGCCGACGGTCGTGCTGAACAATCCCGCAACTTCCGGCATCGTGGCATTCCCGGACGGCCTGCCGTCATTGACCTTCGTTGACATGACCCTCGCGCCTCACCATGCCGCAGCCCTGGCGATCTCACATCTCGACCGGTGCCTCGCCTGATGCGCGTTGCGATCATTCATGACTGGCTGACGACGTGGGCTGGCGCCGAGTGCGTGCTGCAGCGCCTGCTGACGCTGATGCCCCAGGCGGATCTGTATTCAGTCATCGATACGTTGCCGGAGGAATACCGCGACGGGCTGACCGGTCGCACACCGCACACGACGATGCTGCAGAAGGTTCCTGGTATTGCTGAGCACTATCGGATGCTCCTGCCGCTGATGCCGCTGGCAATCAAGGCGTGGGATTTCTCCGGGTATGACCTGATCGTCTCCAGCTCGCACGCCGTGGCCAAGGGGATCACGGTGCCGAAGGGCGTCCGTCATGTGTGCTACTGCCACACGCCGATGCGATACGCGTGGGATCTCGAGAGCGCGTACCTGGACACGAGCGGATTCAGGGGGCCAAAGGCCTGGGCAGCCCGGAAAGTCCTGTCGCAACTGCGGAACTGGGACCGCCGCACGGCGAGCGGCGTCACCGAGTTCATCGCGAACTCCTCGTATATCTCCGCGCGGATCATGCGCTGCTACGGGCGGGACAGCATCGTGGTGCACCCACCGGTTGATACGGCCAGCTTCACACTCAATACTGCGCCGCGCGCGACGAACTTCGTGACGGCCGGGCGTATCGTGCAATACAAGCGGATCGACCTGCTTGTCGAGGCATTCCGCATGCGGCCCCATGAGCGATTGATCGTCATTGGTGACGGGCCCGGGCGTGCATCCATTGCTGCGGGCGCGCCACCGAACGTGCACTTCACCGGTCGGCTGCCCCTCCCCGAGCTTCGGGCGCACCTGCAATCAGCGCGGGCGTTTCTGTTTGCGGCGGAGGAGGATTTCGGAATCACGCCGTTGGAGGCACAGGCGTGTGGCACCCCGGTGATTGCGTTCGGACGTGGCGCGGCGACCGAGACCATTCGCGGACTCGAGCACGAGACACCCACTGGTGTGTTCTTTGCAGCGCAAACGCCCACCGCGGTCGTTCGCGCGCTGGACGACTTCTATGCACACGAGGATGAGATTACCGGCGACGTCTGCCGGGCCAACGCCCAGCGGTTCGCGACGGCGCGTTTTGACGAAGGGATGCGTGACGCCCTCGGCCTGGCCGCGCTCGAGCCGCAGGCGGCGCCCGCGCTCGCCGCGAGGTAGTGCCCGAAGGGGGCGCGTCGCGCGGTGCCTGGAGGCAATGCCGGGTTAGATTTCTGCAATGCCAATGACACCGCCGCCTCGACGCTTCCCCCTGCCCCGCCGTGTGGCCTCGCTGTCCGTCGCCCTCGTCGTCGGCTGCGGGGGCGCGGTCGCCGGCACGACTGGCGTTGACGACCCGCCACCGTCTGCCGCGAGCGATGTCGCATTCACAATTGACCCGACGACGACATACGCCATCTCGCGGTTCATCTATGGCGGCAATTTCATTGACGACGCCGACTCCTACGCCGGGGCAACGCCGCCGAAAGAGATGACGTTCAATCGGTTCGGCGGAAATCGCCTGACTGCGTACAACTGGGAGAACAACTATTCGAACGCCGGTCGTGACTACCGCTTCCAGAACGATCAATTTCTCAGCGGCAGCACGCGGCCCGGCGAAGCGGTGCGCACCCGTGCCGAGCCGTCGTTCGCGCGCAAACAGGCGTTCATGGCCACCGTCCCGATGCTCGGCTATGTCGCTGCAAACGCAAATGGCGTCCCACTCGACACAGTCGATGCCACGCGCATCACACGGCTGAGCAGCCACTTCCGCATCAGTCGCGCCGCGAAAGGCAGCGCATTCTCCACCGCTCCGGTGACGAACGACGGATTCGTCTATCAGGATGAGTTCGCACACTGGTTCGGACAAACGTTTCCCGGGCGCGCCACTGATTCCGAGGCGCCTGTCTTCTTCTCCCTGGACAACGAACCCGACATCTGGCACGCGACCCACAAGGAGATACAGAGCGACGTCGGTGACAACGTCGCCGCACCACGCGTGCAGACCTACGCCGGACTGACCGACACGAGC
>JANMNM010000201.1:0-3184 GCA_031373905.1 Gemmatimonadaceae bacterium
AGACCGCTCCACTCGTCTCGTCCAGCGCACGCGGCACTGGTGAAACCCAGCGGCTGGGTTTAGTGTATTCAGACGATGCCAACCGTGTTGGTGGCAGCGGGGTTCCGCGTCCGCATCCTGCTCCCGCCGCGGGAGCATCCACCGCCGCATGTCCACGTGACGCGCGGCGGAGCCGAAGTTGTGCTCCTGCTCCCGCACGGTCGGGCCGGCGTGGTGGTCCGTACGGTGTACCGTATGCGCGATGCGGATGTCATCGCAGCCGTTCGGTTGGTGGAGTCGAACGCGGCACTGCTTCTGCATGCATGGAGGACCTATCATGGCGATACGACGACTGAGTGACGCGGAGATTCTCCAGCAGATTCCGCCGGCCCGCGCGGCGGAGCAGGCGGCGCGGAAGCGCGGCCACCGGGCGCGGGCCGTCCGCTTTGACCGGGCGAAGGGACGCGTCGTGTTGGAGCTTTCCAGCGGCGTGCTCTTTGCCTTTCCGGTCGCCTCGATTCCGGCGCTGCGTCGCGCCGGGCCGACGCAACTCGCGCAGGTCGTGACGAATGCGTCGGGGAGCACGTTGCGGTGGGACGCACTGGACGTCGACGTGAGCGTCGCCGGTCTGTTGCTGGCGGCGGTTGATCCCGCGGAACGCCTGCGCTACCTGGCGTCGCTGGCCGGCCGCGCGACGTCGCCCGCGAAGGCGGCAGCGGCGCGTGCGAATGGCGCGAAAGGCGGCCGCCCGCGCAAGACGGTGAGAAGCGCCACGCCGACGCTTCGGCGCAAAAAGATCGCGGTCTAACCCGGGGTTGCTGCTGACACGGCGACCGAACACTATGGAGCAGGATGCGTTTAGTGCGGTCGCCGTGCAGCAGATCGCCACGTCGTTATGTCGACCGGTGCATCACGCGAAGTGATAGCGCGCTTGCAGGAATTCACTCCGATCATTGAAGATCTCGTACACCAAGCGATCTGCTTCCGTGATGCGGCGCGACCAGACGTTGCCGCCGAAGTGCTTGAGGTGCTCCGGCTTGCCGATGCCGCCTGTGGGATCCCGCAGCGTCGCCTCCATCAAGTCCAAGACGCGGAGCGCCGTCTTCCGGTTGGTATCCACCCAATAGCGCAGATCGTCCAGGCATTCCGCCTGGACCACGGCGTGGCGCGCGCGCTTCGCGGCCATGGTCAGGGCGTCAGACCCAGCTCGCGACGCAGCGTGGCGAGATCGGTCGGCTTCTTCTTCCCGCGGCGAGCACGCGTCAAGGCGGCGAGCAGGCGCACGGCATTTTCCGGTGACCGGAGGAGGTACGTGGTTTCGCGGAGACTCGCGAGTTCATCAGCGGGGATTAACGCCATGTCCTCATGGCCCCGCCGTTCAATCACGGCGGCTTCCCGCGAGTTCTCCACTTCATCCCATAGGGTGGCGAGGTTCTCGCGCGCGCGGCTGTAGCTGGTCTTGGTGGCCATAGAGGTGGGTAAGTATGTACAGGAAAGCTGTACAAGAGAGGGCGACGCGTCAACGGCGGCGTAACAGCGCGCTGCAGCTGACAAACGCCCGAAACACGGTGTGGCGACCGCGGGGCATTCGCGGTAGGATACTTTTCGGAGCGAATGCCCCGCATGCATCGGTGCGGGCGTTTGCAGCTGAGCGCAAACGGTAGGCTCAGTCGGAGAACGTGTGATTCCGCTTGGTCGCCCGCCGGCTTCCATCGTCCTGCGGTTTGCGTCGCGCCGCCGCCGCTGCGCGTCTGAACCCGCGCGGCATGCCTAGATGGCCGAGGGGCAGCGAGAGTAGTCTCCCGCAGTGGCGTATCATTCTTGGACAGACACATGACACCGTCAGAGCAAATATCCTTGGACGATCTCCATGCTGCGTTCCGCGCCGGAAGCACCCGTTCGATGCCGATCGCAGGAATGCTCTGTTGGGCGGCGCTCGGCATCGCCGCGCTGAGCATCACGCCGAGACTGGCGGGCACGCTCGCATTGTACATCATGGCCGCAATCTTGCCGCTCGCCTTTCTGCTTGATAAGCTCAACGGCAAGAACCTCTTCGCCGGCGATAGCAACCCGCTGACACGACTGTTTCTCACTTCAATCGTTGGCGTCGCGGTCACGGTACCCGTAATCCTGATTGGAGCAAAGGGCGCCGGCGACCCGATCATCGTCGTGCTTGGCATGGCAATTCTCGCTGGCGTTATCTGGATTCCTTACGGCTGGGCGGCCGATGACAAGACCGGACTCATTCACGCCATCATTCGCGCGCTTGGGTGTTATGCGGCGTTCGCGTTCGCTGGTGATGCCTACCGGGCTTCCGCAATCGCTTTCTGGGTGGTTGTCAGCTATGTCTACTCGCTGACGTTCATGCGGAAAGTCGGCGGATAACCCTACTCTTGCACCCGCGGGCACAGTGGCGGCGTGTCCATTTTTGCGCATCACGGCACTGTCGGAACTCTAGGCAATTGTGACGCAAGGCGTTGTTGTGGGTACCGCGGCCGGAACAAACTTCATTCGTGCGCGAGCCTAACAAGGACACGAGGCTGGCAGAGTGCCAGAAGTTTGGCCGCGTGGTAGAATCATCGGGGCGGGCACTCTGCAGCCTATTCCTGGTGTTAGCAACTGTCTTGAAAGTCAAGCGCTCGCGGCGTGCTCTGCTGCAAAATCTGGATTCCAATGCGTGGCGGTGCGGACCATGACATTGAGGAGCGCCAAGAGTTTCCGCATGCAGGCGACGAGCGCGAGCTTCTTCGGTTTGCCAGCAGCGACGAGGCGCAGATAGAACGCTTTGATCACGGGATTGTGACGCGTGGCGACGAGGGCGGCCATGTAGAGTACCGCGCGCACGGGCGCGCGGCCGCCCTGGACAAATCGTCGACCACGCAGCGTGCCCGAATCGCGACTGAGTGGTGCCACACCCGCCAGTTTCGCGATTTCACGTCGCGACAGATCGCCGAGTTCGCGTAAATCCGCGAGCAAGGTGCGCGCGAGCACGGGGCCGACGCCTGGCACGCTGCGCATCAGGTCCTCTTTGGCGCACCACACCGGCGACTGCCGGATGGCGGTATCGAGTTCCGCATCAGCCCGACCGAGTTCGCGCTCGAGAAACGCGATATGTGTCGTCAGACTTCGCTTCACCGGTTGCTTGCCGGTGCCGAAGACCTGGCCCAAGCGATTGCGCTCGGCGCCCAGCATCTCCAGCAGTTGC
>JANMNM010000216.1:0-3125 GCA_031373905.1 Gemmatimonadaceae bacterium
GACTCCGGCGCCGGTCCGTAGTGGATGTCGCGAGCGCGTGTGAACTTTCCATCGGGATCGGGTTGATTCGCAAACGACTGTCGCGTGCCCCGATCGATCAGCAGCACCGGGCCGCAGAGGTCGCGGCTCCACGCGACGGCACTGGGCGAGCGGCATGCAGTCGAGAAATCCGCCAGTGCGGCGCGCACGGCAGGCACATCGACCGCCTGCGCAATCACGTGGTGTGTGCACAGCAGCGTGAAGGCAAGAGTGTACGATACATGTCGTGAACGACGGTGCATCTTCATGGTCTCCGTGTGCCTGGGTGTACACTGAAACCCGTTGCCTTCACCGCCGCAATGCCTGGGCCGGAGTCATTCCGCGTGATCACCGTCCTGCCGTGCGATCGCGTCGGGCGCACGTCAAGGCGAATTGCGCCGCGCGGGTCGATCGCCAGCGCCCACAGGCGCTTCACGTGACACGGGACACCGGGTATGATCACCACTGCCTCCATGCGTGGGCCAGACAGGGCTGAGATTGCCACGATTGCCGACTCTCTTCCTTTCGTCACCCGCGCCGGACGCACCGTTGCCTCCCAGACCGACTCACATGGCCACCCCGCCCACCTGTGCACTCCGGCTCCGTGCCGCCGTGAACGCCGCCGAGCCGAAGCTCCGTGCGATGACCGACGCTCAATCGGGTCGTGCCGCTGCACCGGGCACGTGGTCGCCGAAACAGATCATCGGCCATTTGATCGATTCGGCCGCGAACAATCACCAGCGCTTCGTGCGGGGTGCGCTCCAGGATGAGCTCGTGTTTCCTGGCTACGCGCAGGATGCGTGGGTGGCGCTGCAGCAGTATCAGGACGCGTCGTGGCCGGACCTGCTCACGCTCTGGGCTTCCTACAACCGCCAGCTCGCCGTGGTCATGAGTGCGATCCCTGCCGAGGACAGACTCCGGGTGCGTGCGCGGCACAATCTGGAGCAGATCGCCATGCGTGCGCCAACAGGTGAGGCGAACGCGACGCTCGACTATCTGATGTCGGACTATGTCGATCATCTCGAGATGCACGTCGGCCAGATCCTCGGGTCGGACTGGCGTGCTGGTCTGCCGTCGCCTGTGGCGAACTGACGCGGATGTCGGTTGACATTCAGCGGGTCGCGGCTGCGCACATCGTGGTGCCGCCGCGTTGGTCCGTGCGCGCGTGGCGACCCATGCGGGTGGACGCGGTATTCGTGTTGTCCACGGCTGGTTGCCTGTGCACTTCCGGCTGCCAGTCGGTGCGCACTCCGGCTCCTGGCGACGCGTCGCCGTCGCACATCTCGATGCTGCTCACGCCAGATGACCCGACCTGGCGTCGTCCGGCGCCCGCCGTGTCACACCTGCGCTTCGAGACAACCAGGGGTGTGTTCGTGCTGGAGCTCGTACGCGAATGGGGCCCGATCGGCGCTGACCGCCTCTACAACCTGGCGCTCAATCACTACTTCGACGACACGCGCTTTCACCGCGTGCGACCCGGCTACATCGTGCAGTGGGGATTGCACGGCGACTCCTCGGTCAACGCCGCGTGGAAGGCGCGATACCTGCGCGATGATCCGCCACGGTCGCGCAATGCACGGGGCACGTTTGCCTTTTCGTACGAGGGCCCTGGCCGGGAGAACACACGCAACACGCAGATCTACGTGAATCTGTCGGACAACGTGCGCAACGATGCCGAGCCGTTCACGATCCTTGGCACGGTTGTCGAAGGGATGGCGGTGCTCGACAGTTTGTATGGCGGGTACGGCGAGGAGTCAGGCAGCGGCGTGCGGCAGGGCAGGCAAGGGCCGCTCGAACGCGGCGGGAATGCGTTCATGGACCGGGAGTTTCCCAGGCTTGATCGGATCAGGCGGGTGACGGTGCGGGTGGTGCGGTAGCGAATGCGCCGTGCGATGTTCGCACCAACACGATCGGACGATCCGAAACTGGCGCTCTGCGAACGGGTTGGTTCATGGTCGTGGCGCCCGTCGCCGCCGGCCCGCGAATTCTGACGTCACATCACGCCAGGGAAAACACGCGCGATGTCGCAGCTCCCGATTGTCATCGTTGGTGCAGGGGTCAGCGGTCTGTACGCTGCCTCATTGCTGCATGCCCGCGGCGAGCGATGCGTGATACTCGAAAGCCGCGACAGGCTTGGTGGTCGCGCACTCTCCACACTCCGCGACGCGCACGGTGAGATCCCCGCCGCGCACTTCGACCTCGGCCCCGCGTGGTACTGGCCTGAAGCACAGCCGAACATCGCACGTCTGGTGCGGGAGCTTTGCGTGAACGTCTTCCCGCAGTACGCCGCCGGCGCGATGCGCGTCGAACGGTTCCGCCTCGAGTCCCCACAGTCTTTCCTGCCGGATGACGGGACGGTGCCCGACGCGATGCGGTTTCGCGACGGTGTGCAGGCACTGGTTGCCGCGCTCGCCGCGCGAGTGCCCGGTGACGCGATTCAGCTGTCGTCGCGGGTCGTGCAGGTCAGTCGGCGCCGTGATGGAATCGTCATCCTGACGTTGGCCGATGGACGCACACAGCCGGCACGCGCGGTTTTGCTGGCGCTTCCGCCGCGACTGATCGCGAAGGGCGTGACATTCGATCCGCCCCTCACTGATGAACTGCTGCAGCTGATGCGCGCCACACCAACCTGGATGGCGCCGCATGCCAAGGTGCTCGCGGTGTATCCGACGCCCTTCTGGCGCGCAGATGGATATTCCGGCATGGCCAGCAGCTTGGTCGGGCCACTGGGAGAGATTCACGATGCGTCGCCGGAGACAGGGCCGGGCGCGCTGTTCGGTTTCTTCGGAATTGGTGCAGGAGCGCGGGCCGCGATCGGTGAGGCTGCGTTGCGGGAACGCGTCATCGCGCAGCTGGTGCGACTGTTCGGCCCACGCGCGGCGTCGCCTCTGGATGTGTATCTGAAGGACTGGGCGACGGACGCGGACACCACGACGGAGTCCGATCTGGAGCCAGCGGCGTTGCCGCATGGACCGGGCGGCGCACCGCTGTCAGCGACGCACTGGGAGGGACGCATCGTGTTCGCGGGTGCTGAAACGTCCCGCGAACATCCAGGCTATCTGGAGGGTGCGGTACTCGCGGCCGAGCGGGCGGTGGGGCAGATCTAG
>JANMNM010000304.1:0-11316 GCA_031373905.1 Gemmatimonadaceae bacterium
CGTGTTCGTGACCGACGGATCAGCCATGACGTCCGCTGCGTGCGTGAACCCGTCGCTCACCTACATGGCACTGACAGCGCGTGCGGCGGAGTTTGCCGTCAACGAACTGAAAAAGAAGAACCTCTGATGCGGACCCGTTCATTCATGTCGTCTCTGGTGTCACGGACACCGCACACTCACGAGGATTGAGCATGTCAGCGAACCCTGAAGAGCAGTCCGTGATCGACCGCCGCGAGGCCGTCAGGCGTGTCAGCCTGATGCTCGGCGGCATCGCACTCGTCGGCAGTGGCAGCGGCTTGCTCGCGGCCTGTACGAAACAGGACCGCGCCGCCGCGACCACGGCGGGAGCCGGCACCTTCTCGACCGAGGATATCGCGTTCCTCGACGAGGTTGCGGACACGATCCTGCCGGATACCGCCAAGTCACCCGGGGCGAAGGCGGCCAAGACCGGCGCGTTCATGGCCCTGATGATCACGGATACCTACACGCCGGACCAACAGACGATCTTCCGCAATGGCATGACTGCGCTCGAAGATGCGTGCAAGAAGGCGAATGGCGGTACAGGCTTTGTCGCCGCCACTCCGGCACAGCGCACCGCCCTGCTCACGGCGCTCGACACGGAGCAGTTTGATTTCCAGAAGGTCCGCAAGGATCAGCCGCAGCACTACTTCCGCATGATGAAGGAACTGGCCATGCTTGGCTTCTTCACATCGGAGATCGGCTACACGAAAGCGATGCGGTACGTGGAATCGCCGGGCCCGTTCCAACCCTGTGTGCCGGCGGTTCCGGGCGAGAAGATCTGGGCTGCGCACGCCTGATCGACCTGAGAAGATGTCAGCGGGGCCCTCGCAACCACGTGCGAGGGCCCCGCTGCGTTGTGCCTCCCATCATGCCGCCGACCACGGTGTGCAACTGGCGGCGCCTGCGGTACGGCGTCAGGGCACGGGCACGCTCCCCACCTTGAACGTCTGGGTCCCCACATAGCGATTGCTGGTGTTCGTGAAGCCATCGCTGCCGTTCCCCTTCGGATCCTGTCGCGAGATCTGCACCGTGTAGAATTGACCCGGCACGAGCGCCGTTGGAGCCTTGTCGATTGTCGCGCCGGGCGCCGATGTCGTGCCGTACTCCATCGGCGACTGGATGGAGTTCTTGCCCGTTGCCGCGATCGACCACACGAGATCGGGACCGTAGCCATCACCCGCGTTCGCACCCTTGTACACACGAACCAGCTGCGCGCCCTGCGGCGTCCATGAGAACTGAAGGAGCTGCACCGCGACCAGTGGCGTGATCGTGATCACGGGGACTTGCGCCTGATCAAACGGGTTCGAGTCGCACGCAAGGACGAACAAGAGACTCAGCAGTCCGGCAGACTTCGTGACGCGACGGGCCGTGCCTTGGCAGCGTGAATACGGAAGCATGATCCGTGAGAAGCGGGAGAGTCGGTGTGTCTGCGACGCGGGCCGCGATGCGCGATCTGCAAGCTACCGGATGATACCCCGCATGGGGGCGGAATGGACGCAGGCCAAGGCCGATGATCGCCATCGCGGTTGGCCTCCCGATCTGCACCCCGTCGCGAGACGGTGAGCGCATGAATGATCAGTGGAGCAGGACATGCCACCACGGCACCCTGGCCACCCCGGCGGTCGATTCAATCCGACTATCCCGAACCGGTCGACGCGTGGTGTGCATTCGCGGCGGCTGATCCGGCACCGCACCGCGCATCCTCGGGCGCCGGGACCGACAGCGGGACAAGGTTCGGCCGTCGGTGCTCGCTCCGTTCGTGCTCGCACCGTATACTCGACCTGCCCGGATCGAAATCCATGACCGGACCGCCCGGTCACATTGCCGATCCTCGTCATCACGGACTTCCTCGACAGAATCCGCTAAAACGTGCCGCCGTCACGCGCGCGATGCACCCACACTCCCGGTTGAACACTCCAACACGGTTCATCATGCTCTCGACCGCACGAAACGCGACCCGCGCCCTGATGCTGGCCGTCGGCCTGGCGACCGTCGGCGCGACCGCCCCCGCGGCCGCGCAGGACGCGACGACCGACCCACGCCCTGCTCCGCCGCGCGCCGAAGGTGAAGGTCCCTTCGAACGGCTCACGATCCGCACCGCGACGCTGATTGACGGCACTGGCGCCCCGCCGCGTGGCCCAGTGGACATCGTCATCGAGCGGAACCGGATCATCGCCATCACCACGGTTGGCGCCACCGCCGGTGACATGAAGCCCGCCGAACGCCCGAGGAGTGGGGGACGCGAAATCGACGCCACCGGCATGTACGTGCTGCCCGGCTTCGTGGACCTTCACCTCCACTCCGGCGACACGCCAAAGACACCGGAGGCCGAGTACGTCTACAAGCTCTGGCTGGCGCACGGCATCACCGCCGGTCGCGGGGTGCCCTTCGCGTCGCCCGTGTGGTCGGCGAGCGAAAAGGCGCGAAGCGCGCGGAACGAGATCACGGCGCCGCGCATGTTCAACTACCGGCTGCCGTTCGACGAATGGGATGGCTACATCGAGACGCCGGAGAAGGCCCGCGAGTGGGTGCGCACGGCGGCCAGAACGGGAATTGATGGCCTGAAGCTCACCGCCTATCCGCCCGAGATCATGGCGGCGTTGATCGACGAGGCGAGAAAGAACGGACTGGGGACCACGGCTCACCTCGCTCAGACCGGCGTCGCCAGCATGAACGCCCTCGACGCCGCGCGGCTTGGCCTCGGCACCGTCACGCATTTTTACGGCCTCTTCGAGGCGCTCTACAACGGGCGGGACGTGCAGCCGTATCCACCGGGCTACAACTACGCCGACGAGCAGTGGCGCTTCGGACAGGTGGCGCGTCAGTGGGAGCTGGTCCACAAGCAGGGAAGCCCGGAGTGGATCGCGCTGCTCACGGAGCTCAGAAAGCTCAATGTGATCCTCGACCCGACGATGACGGCCTACCTCGCGGGCCGCAATGTCATGTACCGCGCCAACGCCGACTGGCACGAGCGATACACGCTGCCGTCACTCTGGGACTTCTACCAGCCCAATCGCGCCAACCACGGCGCGTACTTCTTCGACTGGACGAGCTTCGACGAAGTGGCGTGGCGGAACTTCTACCGCGTGTGGATGGCGTTCCTGAACGACTACAAGAACATGGGCGGCCGGGTCACGGTCAGTTCGGACGCAGGATACATCTACAACACGTTCGGCTTCTCGACCATCGAGGAGATGGAGCTGCTGCAGGAGGCAGGATTCCATCCGCTCGAGGTGATCCGCGGCGCCACGATGCACGCCGCGCAGGCACTCTTCGAACCCAAGGGGAAGCCGATCGAATTCGGCGTGGTGCGTCCCGGGCTTCTGGCTGACCTGATCATCGTGCCCGAAAATCCTGTGGCCAACCTCAAGGTGCTCTACGGTACCGGCACCATCCGCCTGAACGACAGGACGGGCAAGGCGGAACGCGTGGGCGGCATCAAGTACACGATCAAGGACGGCATCATCTATGACGCGCGCAAGCTGCTGGAGGACGTGGCGCGGATGGTGGCCAGGCAGAAGACGGAGCGCGGGATCACCACGTTGCCGCGCGTTGGGTTCGCCGCAGACCGGCGGTAGGCGTCATCCAGAACACGGGACGATTGCGATGAATCTCTCTATCGTAACGGTATGCTACCTCTGCTCAGGGAATCGCCGGAATCCGGCTCCTCTGCGTCACCTGGGAAACTGATCACGACTCCGCCGCCCACTCAAGGTCGCCGGTGTAGCGATGTGCGATGCGACCCTCCGCGTCCAGCGCGAACAGGTACAGCCAGCGATTGTCGAACAGCGCGCGCACGCCATCATGACGGGCGAGAACGTCCGTCATGGCCTCGCGCGGCGCCTCGATGCAAACAGATAGCCGCAACGGTTCGTGCGCATTGGGCATCGCCGAAACATTCTTCGCGGTCGTGATCGAACGCCGATTCCCGAATCCGTTGCTGCGTGCGCTGCTGCGCGCTGATGAGATTGCGCCTGATGCGGTGATCGCGCACTCCTTGAACGCCGTGGCGTCCATCCCGCGCTCGCTGGCCCCTCACGGTCTCTGAAAACGCGGCGATCCTAATATCGTTGACAGCCCGCCAGCGGTCGTGGTGCGATCGTCGAGGTCATCCGGAAGTACGCATCGCCACGGTCGACGATGTCGACGTCAATCAGCTTTGGATGGCGTCCAACAGGATGATTGCCGTGGCGTCTTCCGGGCACGGCACTGTCGGACTCAGCGCCGATGCCCCGCGCCGATCATCGGCGAACATATTGCACGTACTTGATGACGACGCCCCCATTCGACGGCCGCGACCACCGGAGTCCCCGTTCGAAGCCTGTCGGCCACGCGCTGTTGTAAACGACGTACAGGTCGCTACCCGGACGCCTCGTCCAGCGCATGCGCGTGTTCACCGCTGCCCGCCGCGATTCGTTGTCATACTGTCCGAACCACGTCAGGTTCAGCCGCGGGCTGATCGCGTAGTCAAGACGTAGCCGCGCCGTGCGCGCGCTGAAGCCACCGCCGGTCCGGGAAAATTCCTGCGCCACAGCCTCCAGCCCGAGCAGCAAGTGTGGGGCGCGAGCGTATCGCAGGCCAAGCGTGACATCAGTGCTCGTTCCGTCATAGAACTCACCGGACGACACGACGGCGAAGGGGATCAGATTCCACGCGGACGTCCCCTCGTACACAAGTTCCACACGCCGCCAATCGAAGTTGCCTGCGGCGATTTCTGTTCCCGGGAAGAGTTCGAAATCACGACCGGGACGATCGCGATCGTACTGCAGGTTCACTTCGACGCGATCACCACGCTCGAATTGCGCGCCGAATGGGCGCACCTCGAAATTCGCGTTGTCGAGCGCCCCATCCAGCCGCGTGACGATGTTGTAGTCGATCAGCGCGAAGTCGAATCGCCGAATCCCCCATCGATGTGGTCGCGGCGTAAACTCAACCTGACCGCCGTATCGCCAGATCCCACGCTGCTGCACAAAGCCCAGCGAAGGATTGAATGCCGCGTCGACGCGGTCAAACCGCGCGACGATATCCGCGATATCGTTCGGAAAGTCCACGATGACGCGCGAGTAGTTCCCGACGGGTGCGCCCGCCGAATCCTGATTCCACGCCGTGGCGCCGAGGAACACGAGGTTCTGCCCGCGAATGACGAACGGAAAGTTGAAGTCGAGACCGCCCGAGGCCGATCGCGGGTCACCCGGCCTGGATCGTGTCTGGCCCATCGCGCCGACAAACCCTCGCCCGAGTACATCCCGCTTGACGCGGCCGATCAGGTCGAACGCATTCTCGTCGCCACCCGTCCGCACCGCCAGCACACCGATCTGCTGCGCACCGACGCGGCCCTGCAGACGTGCACCCGCCAGCAGCGGGATCGTCGAGCCATTTGAGGCGAGGCCGATGCGCCGCGAGTAGAAGAGTTGTGTCTGGCGAAGGCGGCCAAAGTCGAAGATGCCCGCGCCCTCCGTGAAGAACGTGCGCTGCTCCGGGAAGAACAGCGGAAACCGCGTCAGATTCACGATCTGCCGATCGACTTCCGCCTGCGCAAAGTCAGTGTTCGTCGTGAGGTCGAGCGTCAGCGTCGGAGTGATGCCAAACTTGGCGTCCAGCCCCACGCGCGCATCGCCCGCAGCCGGAGCAATGATGTAGTCGTTGGCGGCTTCATCAGCGGCGCGTGCGGCCAAACGCCCCTCCGTGAGTACGAACGGGCGCAGCTCCACGCGTGCGCGTGCCGGCAGGTCCGTCAAGCCAACGATCTGCCCTTCGCGCTCGAGGAAGCGAATTCCCTCGGTCCGTCGGAACCCTCGCCAGAGCACCTCCTCGTTCTTCCGCCGGATGAAGCGCCGGAGGTTCACGCCAAAGGTCTCGTCGGTGCGACGATAGCGCAGCGTACTCCAGGGGATCAGCAGCTCGGCAAACCATCCTTCACTGGTGATCTGCGTGCGCGCGTCCCAGATGCCATCCCAGCTCAGGTTCTCGCTCTCGAACGTGAGCAGCTCGGAGTCTGTGAGCGCGCCATTGGGGTTGATGGTGAAGATGAACCCCGATCGCTTGTCCCGCTGCGCATCAATGACGATAGAGAATTGATCGTCGGCGCTGAGATCCGCGTCACGCCGCAGCTGCGTGCCGCGAATCGCGGAGGGCTCGCGATCATATGCCCAGAGTCCGACCGCGAGCCCCTGCGGCGTCGCGAGGAAACGCACGACGGTTCTCTCGCTCGCAGGCATACCCTCGGCCGGGTCGCGTTGCGTCAGCGAGGTAATCGAGTCGGCCTGCTGCCATGCCGGCTCGAGGAACCGGCCGTCGAGAGTAATTGCCGACGCTGATCGGTGAACGCGTGGCGCCGCGATATCCTGCGCGGCCGCCGGGCACGGCGCGCACGCGAAGATCCAGGCGGCAAGACTGGAAACGCTGGGGAGTCGCACCCGTCGCAGGGATCGTGGCAACGCTAGAGGCATGCGAGATTTTTCCGGCGCGCTGTCGGTGGTGGTCGTGTCGACTGACTGCCTTGGTGCATTTGTGTTCGTGGCCATCAGGTGGAGTCTGCCGAGGAGCAAGGTACACCGCCGATGATCCGTTGCGGCGGCTTCCGGACTGCTGCGACGAAAGCCCACCCGACAAACCGCTACGTCGGGCTCAGCGCGCGCGGCGAATGCCCCGTCCACCGACGAAACGCCCGGTGAAACGCGCTCGGCTCTGAGAAGCCCACCAGCCACGCCACCTTGGCGACGGTGGCGTTGGGCTCTGACAGGTGGCGCACCGCCAGTTCCCGTCGCGCATCATCGAGCAGCACCTGAAACGTCGTGCCTTCCGCCGCCAGACCGCGCTGCAGGTTTCGGGCGCTCATCGCGAGCGCACTGGCAACCTTCGTGATCGGCGGTGCTTCGCCCTTGAGCTGGGTGACGAGCTCCTGATTCACTCGGGCAACAAGTGACGTCCGGCTGTCCAACGCGGCCAGTGTTGCAGTGGCGTGCTGATCGAAGGTGGCCAGCAGCAGCGGGTTCGCGGAGCGCAGTTGTGCGTCCAGGTCGCTCGTCCGCAGGTCGAGCGCATCTTCGTCGGCACTGAAGCGTGGAGCAACGCCAAACAGTCGTGCGTGCTCGACGCTTCCCGTGAGGGCTTCCGCCTGCCGCATGCGAACGGCATCCGGGACGATGTGCTGACCCGTGAGCAGGCGAAGCTGATGTACCGTACCAACAAGCAGTGACTCGACCACATGCCGAGTCGACGCCATGAACAGTGGGTCGTGTGGCGCGAGCACCCGAAGGCGAAACGTCGTGACGTGTGGACCGTGCTCGAGATCGACCGCAATGCCGTCATTGAGCAACCGGATCAGCCGCGCACCACGTCGGAGGGCGTCTCCTGCGGTATGTGAGCTCAGCATCACATAGCCGACGATGTCGAGTGCCCCTGGTTCGAAGGTGACACTCGTGTGCAGCGGAAGGTCAGGATCTCCCGACTCGGCAATCGCCTCCCGCCACAGTGCGGCCATCGCCGAACCGCCAACGCGGTCGGCCGTGTGTGCATGCAGATCCGGGTCGACTCCCGACCGCCGACACACGGCGGCCGCGTCGAACCCGCGCGCGCGCAGGTAGGCCAGCATGTCCGCCACCAGCGAGGCCGCAACCGTGACCTTACGCATGGCGGCCGCCAGCGCCGGCTTGCCCGGCCAGCAAAATCCGGCGCGATCGGCCATCTGGACGGCGCGCCCGGTCACTGTCTCCAGCACCGCAAAACGGCATCGTCCGGTTGTCGCTGATCGCCGTCCACAAACACTCGCACCGGATCGCCACCGCCATGCGCACTCCTCTCGTTGCCGTTCCTCTCGCCAGCCAACCTCAGTCCGCCGGCGCGCGGTCTCCCACGACGCCGCCTTACCCAACCATAGCGCACGAAGAGTGGGGCGGCACCATGACACTCTTCCGTTCACCCAGCTCAGGGGTGCAGTGCTGATGCCCGCCACGACGCATGCTTCCGGGATGATCGCACCGCGCGTCGCGGGGCTGACATACATCACTGCGAGTGCCGGCTTTCTGATTGTCTTCTCGTGGCTGGCCAGCCACTTCGGCTATCCCGATGTGCTGGACCTCACCGCGGCAGAGGTGTTGCCGCGCCTTCTGTCGCTCGGCAATACTGGTCGCGCCGTCTGGGCACTGTATGCCGTGCTGCCGCTGATGCTGATTCCGGCGGCGGCGGGTGCGGTTGCTCCGCTTCAGCATGCCGATGGTCGCAACGATGCGGCCGTGCGACTCGGCGTGATCCTGCAGGCCGTTGCCGCACTCTGCATGACACTCGGCCTCGCGCGCTGGAGTACCGCCCAGTGGGCGCTGGCGAAAAGCTGGCAGAGTGCCGACGAGTCCCAGCGTCTGGGCCTCGCGGCTACGTTCGACGCGCTGAATTCGATGCTCGGCAATGGCATCGGTGAATTCGTCGGTGAACTGACGCTCTACGGTTCGTTCCTCGCCTTTGCGATCGCACTCTATCGCAACGGCTCGCGCAAAGTCGCGCTGCTCGGCGCGGTCACGGCGATCGCAGGCTGGATCGGCATGTTCCGGAACATCACGTCCTCCGTGCAACTCGCCGCTGACCTGACAAACGTGCTGCTGCCGCTCTTCCTGATCGTCTTCGGTATCACGCTTCTTCGTGGCAAAGCGTCGTGAGCACCATGTTCTCCACGTCGCGAACGTCCACGTTCATGGTCGCGCTACGCGCCTGCCGCAGGCACACGTTCAAGGCGCGACGCGTCGGCCCCGGCGACTGAGAGCCGTGGCATCATGACAGGGCGGCATGCGTCAGAGCTTTCGCATGCGGCGTCACCGCATGAACTTCAGCGACAACGACGTCCCCCTCTGCCGCTGCCCCATGCCACCCGTCATTCCAGCGCCTGACAGAATCCGCAGCTTCCGCTCGCAGGCTGCCTTCGAGAAGTGGCTCTCCTCCAACCACGCCACGGCCACTGAACTCTGGCTCAAGATCCACAAGAAGGATTCGGGCCTGCACACCGTCACCTACACTGAAGCGCTGGACGTCGCGCTCTGCTGGGGATGGATCGACGGGCTCAGGAAGTCATTCGATGAGCACTCGTTCCTGCAACGCTTTACGCCACGCAAGGCGAAGAGCAACTGGAGCCAGGTGAATCGCGACCACGTTGCTCGGCTGACGTCAGGCGGAAAGATGACGCCACACGGTCAGCGACACGTTGACGCGGCAATGAGCGATGGCCGATGGGACGCCGCCTATGCCCCGATTCGCAGCGCGAGCGTGGCGTCGATACCCGATGACCTCCGGACAGCCATCGAAGCGAACAAGCGGGCACTGAACACATTCAGAACACTCGGAAAGATGAACCTCTTTGCCCTCGCGTTCCGCACCAGCAACATGAAGACGGCGGCCGGCCGCGCCCGCAAGATCAAGGCGTTGGTGGCGATGCTCGCGAAGGGAGAGACAATCGTGCCGGAGCGCAAGTCGTCACGCAGCACGCCGCCGATCACGCGATGAGCTCCGGCACCATCTCTCGCTCAACCGCCTCACCGTTGACGACATCCACGTAGTACACGCGCGCGTCAGCGCGCGTCGCGACAACCCGCCGCACCTCGCTGCCCTCGAAGTAGATCCCCGCCTCGTTGTCACATGCGAAACCGGGCTGCATCTCGCCGGATGCGATCAATCGCTGGTACAGCGGCCGCCGCCCCGGCTCACCGTCATAGTGCGGCGAGTGACTGCCACGCAAGAACCCGAGGCATTTCACGATCGACAGCGCCTTGGGCCGCGAGTCCGTCGTGCCTTCCTCGAACCAGCACAGCGAACCGGCGCTCGACCCGCCGAGGACGATGCCCTTCTCCCACGCAGCCCGCAGCACCACGTCGATGCCCTGCGCCTTCCAGATCGCCTGCTGATTGAGCGTGTTCCCGCCCGATGCGACGATGGCATCCATTGAGAGCAGCACCTCGTCCCAGCCGAGTGGCTGCGAGAGGCTCTCGATGAAGCATCGCTGCACGCAGGGCTCGACATCGAGTGCCGCGCACTGCGCATAGAAACCGACAATCGCCTCGGGATGGTCACCGACCGCAGTGGGGAGGTAGCAGATACTTGGGCACGGCTTGCCGGTGAGCTCTGCCATGTACTTGATGAACGTGCGGTTGAATCCGCCACCGGCGACGAGGATCTTGGCCGTCGGTTGCGGTGCGGTGCCAACATGCGTTGCGGCAGTCATGGCTCGGCAGAGCTGAAGGTGTGTTCACGGTGCGGTTTCCGATCCGCAGCAACTGGGACAATGCAAAAATGCCCACTCCCTGGAGGCAGACAATATGGTTCGGCTGATTCGTGTCGCGACGTCTGACGGGCCGCGCACCTTCACTCCCCTGCCATGCGACGCGAGTGGACCATCGGCAACGCCTGGGATGTTCATGCCGCGCTGGCCTCCAGCGCGACGAGATCCATGACGAACACGACTGCAACGGCTTCCTCGTGGGGATCTGCACCAGCATGCGACGAGCGCGTCGCGGCAGAGGACCGATTGTCGCGCCATGCACAGGCCCTATGTTTTTCGTCATGCCAATCCCCTCTCGTGATCGCCGCCGGTGCGCGTGGGTCGGCGCACTCGTTGCAGCCGCCACGCTTCTCTCAGCGCTGGCAGCCGCAGCGCCACGTGCGACCGCGCAGCGCGCTGAGCGACTGACGAGCTGGACGCACCCGGTCTTCCCGGTCGCCGAGTACCGCGCGCGCCATGCCGCGGCGCTCGCACTGCTCGGCGAGAACGATGTGCTGCTGGTGCCAAGTGCAGAGGGAACGAGCGGGGGCGAGACCTTTCGGCAGCTCGATGACTTCGAGTATCTGGTCGGTCTCGAGATCGTGCGATCGATGCTGGTGATCGATGGCCGTTCCCGGCGCTCGCTGCTCTTCGTGCCAGCGACGGATGCCCGCTTCGAGAATCCCGGCCGGCCAAATGACTTCCCCGGCCGCACCCAGTTTGGGGACCCGGCACTCAGAGCGCTCAGCGGCGTCGATTCCGTGCTGGCCGATTCGGCGCTCACGGCGTTTCTCGCCGGCGCCGTCGCACGGGGCTCGCAGGTGCTCGTGAACACCGGTCGCGCCGGACCCACGGGCATGTCGACACCTGCCTTGTTCACGGTGGCGACACCCGGTGAACTGCTCGGCGTGCAGCTCGGACGCGCGTACGCAGGTATTCATATCGGCAATGCGTACGCGCTGATCGCCGGACTCCGGATGATCAAGTCGCCGCGCGAGATCGCACTCCTCCGGGAAGCGGCACGCATCACGAGCATTGCGATCGCGCGCGGTGCG
>JANMNM010000230.1:0-12588 GCA_031373905.1 Gemmatimonadaceae bacterium
CCCGGCGTTGCACCACGCCGCCGCGTGAACCGAGTGTGTCTCACGATTGATCGGCTGATGCGATGGCAGGGCGGCAAAGGCGGCAAGGATCGCGGTGTCCGTGATCGATTGGGTGGCGATGCCACCTGACGTACGGCGCAAGTCGGTCTCGATGTCGCCTGCGCGGAGGTGCAGCTGCGCCAGCGACTCCAGCCCGCAGATGCCGCATGCGGTACCACTCGCCGTTGCGCGGGCACGCATCGCGTTGCGATCCAGATGCGATTCCGGTACGTCGATCTTGACCGAAACATCATTGAGGAAGGTCGACACCGTCACCTGCGGGAGCGTGGTCGTGTCAACCAATACCCGCTCCGTGACCGCGAGCCCGATCGCGAGATCGTCGAGATCCGCCGGCGTGGCCAGCGTAACCATCCATGGCGCTCCATTGATGGAGATGCCGATCGGCGACTCTACGGCGATGCCCCACGTTGCGCGACGTGGCTCGCCTCCATCGGCGGCCGCATCATGGATGAGAACACGCTCGTAGGCAATGCCGGGCGCCACCGCCTGGCTTGCCCCGTCTCGAGTCTTCACGTCAGTCAACCGGCCTGACCTCGACGGCAGTCACCTTGTACTCCGGACAGTTCGTCGCCCAGTCGGAGAACTCCGTCGTGATGACATTCGCCGCCGATTCCGGATGGTGGAACGTCGTGTAGCAGACACCCGGCGGGACTCGCTCCGTGACTGAGGCATGCAGCACGATCGCACCTTTCCGGCTCGACAGCAGGACACCGTCGCCGTCACCGATGCCTCGCACCTCCGCGTCATGCGGATGAATCTCCAGCACATCCTCGTTGTGCCACGCGGTGTTCCGTGTCCGGCGCGTCTGCGTGCCCACGTTGTATTGCGTCAGCGTGCGGCCAGTCGTGAGAAGCAGCGGGTACCGTCGATTGGACTTCTCGTCCGTCGGGACGTACTGAGTGATGAGGAAACGGCCCTTCCCGCGCACGAAATGCTCCTCGTGCATGATGCGCGTGCCAAGTGGCGCGTCCTTCGTGCACGGCCACTGCACGCTGCCGACGCGATCGAGGTGCGCAAACGACACCCCGGCGAACGTGGGCGTCAGCGAGGCAATCTCGTCCATGATTTCGGCGGCGTTCGCATACGCCATCGGATGTCCCATGGCCGTCGACAGCCGAGAGACCGCTTCCCATTCCTGGAGGCCCGCACGCGAGGGCATCACCGGGCGCACACGATTGATGCGCCGCTCGGCGTTGGTGAACGTCCCATCCTTCTCGAGGAAAGCCGTTCCCGGCAGGAAGACGTGCGCAAACTTCGACGTCTCGTTGAGGAAGAGATCCTGGACCACCACGCAGTCCATCGCGCGCAATGCGGCGGTGACGTGCTGTGTGTCCGGATCGGACTGCGCGAGATCCTCCCCCTGGATGAACATGCCCCGGAACTGCCCGGCCACCGCAGCCGCCAGCATGTTGGGAATGCGCAGGCCAGGCTCGGCATCCAACTCGACGTTCCACGCCTGCTCGAACGCGTTCCGGGTGCGGGTGTCGGAGATATGCCGGTACCCGGGCAACTCATGCGGGAACGACCCCATGTCGCACGCGCCCTGCACGTTGTTCTGGCCCCGCAACGGATTCACACCGACACCGTCACGCCCGACCTGACCTGCGACCATCGCGAGATTCGCGATGCCCATGACCATGGTGCTGCCCTGGCTGTGCTCCGTGACGCCGAGTCCGTAGTAGATCGCGGCATTCCGCGCGCCAGCGTAGAGGCGTGCCGCCCGTCGAAGCTCGGCTGCCGGAACGCCCGTATGCACTTCCGTCGCCTCGGGTGACTGTTCCTCGTGCGAGATGAACTCGCGCCACTGCGCGAATGAAATCGAGTCGCATCGCTCAGCGACGAACCCTTCGTCAACCAGCTGCTCGGTGACGATCACGTGCGCCAGGGCGTTGATGACTGCGACGTTGGTGCCCGGACGCAGGGCAAGGTGATGCGCAGCCTGCGTGTGCGGGCTGCGAACGAGATCGATGCGCCGCGGGTCGATGACGATCAGTTGCGCGCCTTCCCGGAGCCGGCGCTTCAGGCGCGAGGCGAAGACAGGATGGGCGTCAGTCGGATTGGCCCCGATCACGACGATCACGTCAGCGTCAGCAACGGACCGGAAGTCCTGCGTGCCGGATGACGCCCCGAAACTCTGCTTCAGCCCGTAACCCGTCGGAGAATGACAGACCCTCGCGCAGGTGTCGATGTTGTTGTTGTGAAACGCGGCGCGAACCATCTTCTGCACCACGTACACTTCCTCGTTTGTGCACCGTGATGATGAGATGCCGCCGATCGCGCCGCGGCCATGCTCTGCCTGGATCGCAAGGAATCGGGCTGCGGCATGCGCAATGGCCTCGTCCCAGCCGACCTCGGTCCACGCGTCGTGGATCGACTGCCTGATCATTGGCTTCAGCGCCCGATCGCGATGGCTGGCATATCCCCAGGCAAAGCGACCTTTCACACATGAATGCCCGTCGTTCGCTCCCCCGTCCTCGTCAGGCACCATCCGTACGACCTGATTCCCCTTCAGCTCCGCACGGAACGAGCATCCCACACCGCAGTAGGCGCACGTGGTCTTCACCGTGTGGTCGGGTTGACCGGCGTCGATGATCGTCTTTTCCGTCAGCGTCGCCGTGGGGCAGGCCTGCACGCAGGCGCCGCACGACACGCATTCCGAGGCGATGAACTCCTCATCCATGCCCGCGCTGACCTTGGCGCCAAAGCCGCGATCGGTGATGCTCAGCGCGAACGTGCCCTGAATCTCTTCGCAGGCGCGGACGCAGCGCGAGCAGACGATGCACTTGGATGCATCGAACGTGAAGTACGGATTCGACTCGTCCTTCTCTGCGACAAGATGGTTCGCCCCCTCCATGCCGTAGCGCACTTCACGCAGCCCCACCGCGCCGGCCATGTCCTGCAGTTCGCAGTCGCCGTTCGCGGCACACGTCAGGCAGTCGAGCGGGTGATCCGAGATGTAGAGCTCCATCACGTTGCGCCGCACCCGCGCCAGCGTCTCGCTCTGCGTGCACACCACCATCCCGTCTTCCGCCGGTGTCGTGCACGACGCAGGCAAGCCCTTTCGCCCTGCAATCTCCACCACGCAGAGTCGGCACGACCCGAATGCCGCGAGTGAGTCGGTGGCGCAGAGCTTTGCGATGTTGACGTCGGCTTCGCGAGCCGCGCGCATGACCGAGGTGCCCGCCGGGACAACGACGACCTTCCCGTCGATCGTCAGGCGGACCGTCTTCGTCGTCGCCACTGGTGGCGTGCCCATGTCGCGGCGCCTGCGCGTGAGGTCGTACGGCGAATCAATCATGAAGCCTCCGTCGCCGGCGCACCGACTGCGGCCGACGATAACAGGTCCCCGGAAAAATGCCGCATGACACTGCGAACCGGCATCGGGGTCAGACCGCCAAGCGCGCAGAGCGAGCCCAGCTCCATCGTCTCACACAGTTCTTCCAGGAGCGTCCAGTGTTTCCGTGTCGATTCGCCGCGGCGCAGCCGTGCAATCACCTCGGCACCGCGCGTGGAGCCGATACGGCACGGCGTGCACTTCCCGCACGACTCATGTGCACAGAACGCCATCGCAAACTCCGCCTGTTCTCCCATGTCCACGGTGTCGTCGAACACCACGACGCCACCGTGCCCAAGCATCGCGCCGATGGCGGCCATGGATTCATACGCCAGCGGGGTGTCCCATTGCGCTGCGGGGAGATACGCGCCGAGTGGGCCGCCGATCTGCACCGCCCGCGCTGGGCGCCTGCTGAGCGTGCCGTCGCCAAATCGGTCCATCAGATCCCGCACCGTGATGCCGAACGGAACCTCTACGAGTCCGCCGCGGAGAACGTTGCCGCCGAGCTGGAACGGCATCGTTCCGCGTGAGCGCTCCATACCCGCTGCGGCATACGCCGCGCCGCCGGCCGCAAGAATGTCGGTCACTGCGGCAAGCGTGAGGACGTTATTGACCACCGTGGGTTTGCCGAACAGTCCGGAAAGTGCCGGGAGCGGTGGCTTCGCACGGACCACGCCTCGCTTGCCCTCCAGGCTTTCGAGCATGGCGGTCTCTTCGCCGCAGATGTACGACCCACCGCCGATGCGGAGCGAGATGTCAAACGCGTGCGCTGAGCCAAGCACAGCATTGCCGAGCAGGCCGGCTTCGCGTGCAATCCGCAGCGCCTCACGCATGATGACTTCGGTGTGCGGGTACTCGGAACGCAGATAGATGAACCCGGCTGTTGCACCGACTGCGAGCCCGGCAATCGCCATCCCCTCGATCAACTGGAACGGATCGGCTTCCATCAGGAGCCGGTCCGCGAACGTGCCTGAATCTCCCTCGTCCGCGTTGCACACGATGTACTTCTGCGATCCTTCGGCATTGCGCACGGTCTGCCACTTGATTCCCGCCGGGAATGCGGCACCGCCTCGTCCTCGCAGCCCGGACGCGACCACCTCGTTGACGATATCTTCCGGCGACATCGTGAGTGCGCGTTCGAGACCGGCCAGCCCGCGGTGCGCGCGATAGTCGTCAAGCGACAGCGGGTCGATCACTCCGGCGCGTGCGAACGTGACGCGCTGCTGATCGCGGAACCACGGCAACGCCGCGATGACACCAACGCTCAGCGCATGCTCTGCCGTGGGCAGTCCGTCGGCGGTGAAAAGCGTCGCGACCTGTTGTGGCAGGACGTTCGCGAACCCGAGGCGTCCGTCCAGCGTGTCGATCTCGACGAGCGGCTCCAGCCAGTACGCGCCTCGCGAGCCGCTCCGCACAACCACGGCATCGAGCGCGAGGTGGGCAATGCGCGCGCCGATGGCCTCGGCGACTTCGTCCGCACCGATCGATCGGGCACCGGTGTCGTTCGGAACGAAGATCGCGGTCGTCATGACGTCCGCCGCAACGGCTTGAGCAGTGCGTCGAGCCTCGCTGGCGTGACCGCACCGTGGATGTCGTCGCCGATCCTGACGGTCGGCCCAAGTGCGCAATTCCCGAAGCAGTACGCCGTTTCGAGGTGGATCTGCCCGTCGGCCGTCGTCTGGCCGGAGGCGACGCCAAGCACCGATTCCGCATGCCGCATCAGGGCGCGGCACCCGACGGCCTGGCACGCCTCAGCCATGCAGAGCTGCACCACGTGGCGGCCGACGGGTGCCTCGCGCAGGTCGCCGTAGAACGTGACGACGCCATAGACCTCCGCACGAGACAGGTTGAACGTCTCCGCGATCAACCGGATGGCACCCGGAGACACGTGGCCAAGGCGGCGCTGAACCTGTTGCAGCACCGGAAGCAGATGAGAGGCATCCGTCGGCGTTTCCGCCAGCAGCCCCTGCAACTCTGCAACTTCCTGGTCCGCGGTCATGGTCTCTGGCGTCTGCGGACTAGCGGTACCGCTTCATGAGTGCATCGAGCGCGGCCTTGCCCGGACAGAGTTGCTCGAATGGCACGTCGATCAGCGGCGTCGGGATCGTTCGCATCAGGTCGTGCATGTCCTTGCCGCTTTCATCAACGAACAACAGGCCGGTGGCGATCTCATGCCGCGATTGACAGTCGCGCACATGCGCATAGGCCGACTCACGATTCGTCGGGTCGTAATCCGACGCCGTGCTGCGCAGCCGCACCGTCGCGCCGTCATGCATCACCACCACGTGCACGCCGGCATCGGACTCCGGTACCGTGATCTCCCGGCGCAGTGGAACGAAATCGGCGTGCACTGCCTCGACCTCGTGCTCCCGGGTGAAGGCGTAGCTCTTCGTGGAGCCTTCGTGGTCGTTGAAGGAGACACAGGGCGAGATGACGTCCACCAGCGCCAGCCCCTTGTGTGCGATTCCGGCCTTCAGGATCGGGACGAGCTGTTTCTTGTCGCCGGAGAACGACCGGGCCACGAACGTGGCGCCGAGTGTCAGTGCGAGCAGTACCGGGTCGATGGGTGCCTGCTCGTTCGCCTCGCCCTTCTTCGACGTCGAGCCGATGTCGGCCGACGCGGAGAACTGACCCTTGGTGAGTCCGTACACGCCGTTGTTCTCGATCACGTACAGCATGTTCACGTTGCGGCGGATCGCGTGCGAGAGCTGGCCGAGGCCGATCGAGAGGGAATCGCCGTCACCGGAGATGCCGATGTAGGTCAGCGTGCGGTTCGCAGCGTTCGCCCCGGATGTGACCGACGGCATCCGTCCGTGCACGGAGTTGAAGCCGTGCGATTGCTTCATGAAGTACGCCGTCGTCTTCGACGAGCAGCCAATGCCGCTCATCTTGGCGGCGCGGTGGGGCTCCAGCTCGAGCTCCCAGGCGGCCTGCACCAGCGCCGCGGTCACCGAGTCGTGCCCGCAGCCCGCACAGAGCGTGGACATCGCGCCTTCGTAGTCGCGCAGCGCCAGGCCACGGCTGTTCGTCCGGGAACTGGGGTGGCGTACCGATGGTTTTGCGATCGAGGTCATGCGGTCACTCCGGCCAGATGTGCGGTCACGGCATCCACCACCACCTTCGCGGTGAGCGGCATGCCGCCATAGTCAAGAATCGATGTGAGTGTGTCCGGTGCGACGCCGAGCTCGATGGTGAGCAAGGACTTGAGCTGCGCGTCGCGGTTCTGCTCGATGACGAACGTCCGCTCATGTTCGCCCAGGAACTCGCGCACGGACGCCCCGAACGGGAAGGCGCGGATCCGCATCACGTCCACGATGATCCCCTGTGCGGCCAGTGTGTCCGCCGCCTCACGGACCGCCGCGTCACAGCCACCGATCGTCACCAGGCCGATGTCGGCGCCCTTCTGACGCAGGATCGCGGGTTCCGGCATCACGGTCGCCGCGTGCGCGAATTTCCGCTTCAGGCGGTCCACCACTTCCTGATAGGCGTCCGAGTCTTCGGTGTAAGCGGCGTGCTTGTCGTGCCCGGATCCGCGAACGAAATAGGCGCCTTTGGGTGAGACTCCGGGCAGCGTTCGCGCCGCGATGCCATCGCCATCGACATCGAGATATCGCGAGAATCGTTGCACCGCCTCGAGTGCTGCGGCATCGAGCACCTTGCCTCGGTCAGGCCGGTACGCATCGTCCCAGTCGAGCCGGTCGATCATCCAGTCGTTCATCCCGATGTCCAGATCCGACGCGACGAACACCGGCGTCTGGAATCGCTCCGCCAGGTCAAAGGCGGTGACCGACATGCCGAACGCTTCGTGTGGATCAGCGGGGAAGAGCACGAGGTGCTTCGTGTCGCCGTGCGATGCGTAGGCCAGCGAGAGAAGATCCGCCTGCTGCGTGCGCGTCGGCATGCCGGTCGCGGGTCCGCACCGTTGCACGTCGAAGAAGACCGCCGGAATGTCGGTGTAGTACGCCAGGCCGATGAACTCCTGCATGAGCGAGATCCCAGGCCCCGACGTGTTGGTGAAGGCGCGCGCACCGGCCCACCCCGCGCCGATCACGATGCCGGCCGCGGCGATCTCGTCTTCCGCCTGAAGAATCGCGTAATTGTGCAGCCCCGTGTCCTTGTCCACGCGGTACTTCTCGCAGAAGCTCTTGAACGCCTCCATCAACGCGGTCGCCGGCGTGATCGGATACCACGCACCGACCGTCGCCCCCGCGTACAGCGCGCCAAGCGCACAGGCGGTGTTGCCATCCATGAGGATCGCGTTGCCCGTGGCGTCCATCTTCTCGAGATGGATCTCCAGCGGGCAGGTGAAGTGCTCGCGCGCATAGTCGTAGCCAAGGCGAATCGCCTTGTGATTCGATTCGAGCAGCTTGGGCTTCTTGCCGTACTTCTCGGTCAGCATCACACCGACGATGTCCATGTCGATGCCGAGGAGTGCGGCAAGGGAGCCGGCGTATGCGATGTTGCGCAGCAGCGTGCGATCGCGATCACCCTGAAAGGTGTCGACACACATCTGGCCGAATGGAATGCCAAGAATCGTGATGCCTTCGCGCACCAGGTCCGGGTCCAGCGGCCAGGTGGAGTCGTACAGCAGGTAGCCGCCCGGCCGGACCGTCGCCACGTCCTTCGCATACGTCGACGGATTGAGGGCGACGACGAGATCGACTGCGGCTGGTCGTGCGGTGTAGCCCTGCTTGCTGACGCGGATCTCGTACCACGTCGGCAATCCCTGAATGTTCGATGGGAAGATATTCTTGCCCGTCACCGGAATGCCCATCCGGAAGATCGCCTGCATCAGCAGTGCATTGGCGCTCGCGGATCCGGTGCCATTGACCGTCCCGATCTTGAAGGCAAAATCGTTGACGCCACTCATTGGGTCACCATCGCTCCGGCATACGCCAGCTTGAGGTCAAAGGTGCGCATGTCCCAGGCTGCAGTCGGGCAGCGCTCGGCGCACAGCCCGCAGTGCAGGCAGACGTCTTCGTCCTTCACCATCACGCGCTTCGTCTGTGGCAGTGCGTCGGAGACGTAGATGTCCTGCGTGGTATTGACCGCCGGAGCGGAGAGCCGCGTGCGTAGTTCGTCGATCGGGCTGCTGTTCGTTGTGATCGTCAGGCAGTTGGTCGGGCAGACGTCCACGCAGGCATCACACTCGATGCAGAGCGGGGCGGTGAAGTGCGTCTGGATGTCACAATTCAGGCACCGCGCAACCTCGTCCGCAGCCTGCTCTGCGGTGAAGCCGAGTTCCACTTCCACATCGATCGTGCGGAAGCGTTCCACGAGCTCCTGATGCTGCATCTTGGCGCGCTTCGACGTGTCATAGTCGTTGGCGTATGCCCAGCTGTGCATGCCGACCTTGGCACTGACGAGTGTCATGCCGACGGGTGGCCGTTCGCTGACCGCAAGCCCCTGGCAGTGCGCGTCGATCGAGATCGCCGCCTGATGGCCGTGCGCAACTGCCCAGATGATGTTCTCCGGGCCCCACGCCGCATCACCACCAAAGAACACGCGTGGGTTCGTGCTCTGGTGTGTGACCTTGTCGACCACCGGCATGCCCTTCGCATCGAATGCCACACCAGCGTCGCTCTCGATCCATGGAAAGGCGTTGTCCTGTCCGATCGCGAGGATCACTTCATCACACGGAATGATCACCGTGTCGATCACGGTGCTCGACTGACGTCCGTTGGCGTCTTCGGTCCACGAGAGGCGATCGAACTCCATGCCGACCAGCGTGCCGTTCTCGATCACCATGCGCTTCGGCGCGTGGTTCTCGATGATCTCGACCAGCTCCTCCTCGGCGTCCTCGAGTTCCCACGGCGAGGCCTTGAAATGCTTGCGACCACGGCGCGCGATGACCTTCACGTCCGTCGCACCCACGCGCTTCGCTGTGCGGCAGCAATCCATCGCCGTGTTGCCAACACCGATGATCAGCACGCGCGGCTGGATCGAGGTCAGGTGCCCGAAATGGATGTTCGCCAGCCACTCGATTCCGATGTGCACCTGCGACGGCGCATCCCAGCGGCCAGCCAGATCGAGCTCCTTGCCCTTTGGTGCACCCGTGCCGACGAATACCGCATCGAAGCCTTCAGCGAGCAGCGACGTGAGACTCTCGACGTGTGTGCCGTAGCGCATCGTGGCACCCATGTCGATGATGTAGCCGCATTCGTCGTCGAGCACGGTCGCCGGCAAGCGGAACGACGGGATGTTGATCCGCATCAGGCCACCCGGCTGCGCATTCCGTTCGAAGATCGTGACGTCGTAGCCCAGTGGCAGCAGATCGTTGGCGACGGTCAGCGACGCAGGGCCTGCACCGACGAGGGCAACCCGTTTTCCGTTCTTCGTCGCCGGTGCGGTTGGCAGCCGATCCCGGATGTCGCCGCGATGGTCCGCGGCAACACGCTTGAGGCGACAGATCGCGACCGGCTTCTCCTCGACACGGGCGCGGCGGCACGCCGGTTCGCAGGGCCGGTCGCAGGTGCGACCAAGAATCCCCGGGAAGACATTCGATTCGCGATTGAGCATGTAGGCGTCGTCGAACCGCCCCTGCCCGATCAATCGGAGGTACCCGGGCACATTGGTGTGCGCCGGGCAGGCCCACTGGCAATCCACGACCTTGTGGTAGTACCGCGGATCGGAGACATCGGTTGCTGCCATCTGCTGGAACTCTCCGTGTTAGATACAGGCTAGCATGGCAGGCTGCGCAGCCTGCGGCAAGGCGGGAAACCCGGTGGCACCGTTCCGCGATGGTGCGGCCCTCAACGACGGTGCGTCACCGACCGAACCGCGAGTGATCGAGCGGCGATCTCGCCCTGCCGGTAACGGCACTGCGGCCGCCGTCGCAGCCCCCGAGGGCCCCCGTCAGCACGAGGGCTGAATCAGCGATGCTGGTCGACGAGGATCTGATTCCCGTCCGGGTCGACGGCGACGAAACTGGCCGGACCGGTGGTGCTCTCGTCTGCCTCAGTTGCCAGCTGCACGCCCTGCGCCTTCAGATCGCGTTGCAGCACGCGGATGTCGGTAAAGGGCTCCAGTGGCTGTGCGTTGGCGTCCCAGCCCGGATTGAACGTCAGGATGTTCTTGTCGAACATGCCCTGAAAGAGGCCGATCGCGGTGTCGCCGTTCTTCAGGATCTGCCAGTGCTTTCCGTCCCCGAAGAAAGGAGTGAATCCGAACTTCATGTAGAAGTTGCGGGATGCCTCGAGGTCCTTCACGGCAAGGCTGACCGAAAACGCTCCGAGTTGCACGGTTCGCTCCTCTCAGAAGGGGTGCTGGTTACCGCCGATACGCTGCCTCTGAATCTGGTATCGTGTCGCGCCGAGGTCGAGTCGTTCAGGAGAGCCAGTGAGACGTGCAGCCGGGCCAGGCGGCAGATGGCGGTACGATGATCCCGGACCACCGAATGACACGTCGACGCGACTGGTTCGGCCTTGTGGGCGGGCCTCGGCAACCGGCCCTCGACTGTGGACACCTGCGCATCTGCCCGCCCGCGACCGGTGCTGGTCAGACTTCGGGTACCCGGAGGGCACGGTGCGCTGGCACACCGGCAACGACTGTGGCGGGAAGGCGATGATGTTCCACCGGCCGGCGCAGCGTGACGGGAAGGTTATGCTGACGAATGGCGTGAACGGCTTCGGCGTCACCGTGGCGCCTGGTGTTCTGGTCGTGCAGGGAACGCCGTCTCGCGAGTTTCCGGCGAGCGACCGGAAGTGGTGGTTCCGCGTCCGGGCTCCAGATTTCACCGGCAGTCATCCGGTCCTCTCAAGCGAAGTCGCGAACGGACGACGGATCCCGGCACTTCCGACGCGAGCGTCAGGCATGACCGCATCCCGGCCGATCCACCCCGACTTCCTGGCACTGCTGGAGCGCAAGGACGCTCCACTCGTCGACCTCTTCATGGATCTGCGCGAGTTCGTGCTCGAGCTGCGGCCCGCGTCCAACGAGTTGCTCTACCACACCCACGCGCTGACCGCCGTGTTCTCGATTTCTGACAAGCTCGGCGACGCCTACTGCATGATCCCGATCTACACGAACCACATGAATCTGGGGTTCAACAAGGGAACGCTGCTGAAGGACCCGCACCAACTGCTCGCCGGCACGGGAAACCTGATCCGGCATATCCCGGTGGAACGGCCGAGTGATTATCGCAATCCAAGGGTCAAGGCCCTCGTGAAGGCGGCCGCGCAGTATGCGATGGACGATCTGGATGCACCGTCGAAATCAGCCGGCAAGACGGTTTCCAGGATCAGGAAGGGCTGATCCGGTGGTGGTCCAGCTCGCTGCGGGTCTGTTCGTGGTGGTCTCGACTTCGCATCTTCCCCCAATGACACCACCACTTGCCATGGCTGCCGCGCTTTGCGTGCGGGTGCAGCACCGTCTGACCCTGATGCGCGCCACCGCGCGCGCCTTGTCGCTGGTTGCAGTCGTGCTCGCGCTCGTCGGGGTTCCCGCAGTGGCACAGAGCCGTGAAGGCTCCGATCCTCGTGAGGTCGAGGCGGTGAAGGCCACCATGGTTGCGATGTGGGCCGCCATCGAAGCGGGCGACGCCGAGAAGTACGCGACCTACGTGCATCCGACCTTCACACAGTTCGGCGAGAATGACACCTACCTCGCCGAAGGCAAGGCCGAGGAGGTGCGGAGCATCGCGAACTACGTGCTGCGAGCGAAACAGGTGCACACGGTGATGCATCAACCGGACGTGACCGTGCGCGGGAACGTGGCGTGGGTGACCTACTACTGGACCGATGAAGGCGTCACCGACGGCAAGCGCTTTACGAGCCGCGGGAAGTCGACGCGGATCTTCGTCAAGGAAGGCGGGCGCTGGCTGTGCATTCACGGTCACTACACGGCGGTGCCATAGTCTCCCAGATCCGGCGCCGCTACGGAGACCTTCCCGCGCAGACGCTAGTACTACGACCGCATGATAAGTAGGTAAACAATCTGTCGCAATGGACGGGGGCACCTTATACTACGGGATGCCACGCCCCCCATTGCCGTTTCGATTGCAGGCGAAGGACACGAAGGTGTTGGACGCGCTGGTCCATCGCGGCGTACAGCCCGTGCGCGTCGTGGTGCGAGCGCTGGCGCTGCTGGCCTTGGTGGGCGGCGACTGCGCCCCGACGGTCGCTGCGGCGGTGCGCCTCTCGCCGCAAGCCGTGCGGAACATCGCGCAGCGCTACCGGACCCACGGCCTCGACGAG
>JANMNM010000252.1:0-1810 GCA_031373905.1 Gemmatimonadaceae bacterium
CTTCGAGATGCTGAAGCTGCCGAACGGCACCGAGATCCAGATCTCGTCGAGCGGCATCGAGAAGGGCCTCGTCGGCTTCATCCAGGATGCCGCGAAGCCGGTGGACAAGACCACCTGGTTCGACTTCGACCGCCTGCTGTACGCCACGGGTTCAGCCGTGCTCGAGCCGAGCTCGCAGGATCAGCTGAAGAACATCGCGGCGATCCTGGCCGCATTTCCGAATGTGAAGCTCAAGATCGGCGGATACACGGACAACGTCGGCAAGACGTCCGCCAACATGAAGTTGTCAGGCGATCGCGCCAATGCGGCGATGGCCGAGCTGGTGACGCTGGGGGTGGCGGCGGACCGGTTGGAGGCCGAGGGCTACGGCGACACGGTGCCGGTGGCTGACAATGCAACAGAAGAAGGCCGCGCGAAGAACCGTCGCACGGCAGCGCGAGTGACGGCGAAGTAAGCGTAACGCCGTTCGCGAGCGCGCATCGAAAGTTTGGTGCGCGCTCGCCGTGGTCGGCGCGGCGCGGGAGTCAGCGTCGCCCCACCAGTTCAGGGCTGCCGCAGAGCAGCTGGCGAAATGCTACGGTAGCCGTTATAATACATGTCGTGATACGCTCCTTCGCCGATGCAGCGACCACCGACCTGTTCAACGGCGTCGACAGTCGACGTGCCCGGCAGGCGTGTCCGTCTTCGCTCTGGGCCGTGGTCGGACGCAAGCTGACGCAGTTGAATCGCGTGCGGGAGCTCCGTGAGCTGGCCGTGCCGCCGGGCAATCGGTTGGAAGCGCTGAAGGGCGCGCGGCGCGGGCAGCACAGTATTCGGATCAACGAACAGTACCGGATTTGTTTCCGCTGGGAGGATGGCTATGCCGACGACGTCGAAGTCACGGACTACCACTAAGGCGCCGCGCGTAACCGCGTTGGTGCAGCGCCGGTTGCCGACCCATCGGCCACCCACGCATCCCGGAGAGATGCTCCTCGAGGAGTTCCTCAAGCCCTTGGGCATCTCTCAGTCGGCGTTTGCGATTCAGCTGGGGGTGTCCTTTCCGCGCCTTAATGAAGTCGTGAACGGCAAGCGGAGCGTCACTCCGGACACGGCGCTGCGGCTGGCGCAGGTGACGGGGATGAGTGCCGACTTCTGGCTCGGCTTGCAGCAGGATTGGGATTTGTGGCACGCGCTGCGATCGACCGAAGCGGTCGAGATCGGGCGCTTGACGCCGCTGCCGCGCGCAGGCTGACGGCTCGCTGAACCGGGGTTGCGGTCTCGTCAACGCGGCCGAGGGAGTGTGCTCGAGCGCGCATCGTGTGCGGCTGCGTTGCAGCAGAACCCCAAGTCGGTCGGCGGTACCGCTGCGCCGCGTCCGCTCGTGCGGGCGCGGCACCGTTGTCTTCTCTTTGCTGTCATGCGGGGCGATGTGCGCCGCAGCGTGTCAGATCGTGATCTTCGTCGCCGCGGTCTCGGCGTTGCCCGTGTTCGGCGTGCCGCGCGGCTCGATGAGCAGGATGTGCACCTCATCGTGCGCGACAGGGCAGTGCTCGACGCCTTTCGGCACGACGTACATCTCGCCGGGGCCGAGTGTGACGTTGCCATCGCGGAGCTGGATGACGAGCTGCCCCTTGAGCACGAGGAAGAAGTCGTCGGTGTCATCGTGCTTGTGCCAGACGAACGGACCCTTCGCTTTCACTACCATGATGTCGTTGCCGTTGAACTGGCCGACGATGCGCGGTGCGTAGTGTTCGCTGAAGGTGGCGAGCTTGGCGGCCCGGTTGATGGATGTCACGGCGCGATGAGCGGAAGGGGGAGTGGTTGTCGCGCG
>JANMNM010000297.1:0-2219 GCA_031373905.1 Gemmatimonadaceae bacterium
CGCTCAATCTCGATCCCCGCCGGATCACATGGCCGCGAACGATCGACATGAATGACCGGGCCTTGCGTCACGCCATCATCGGGCTCGGCGGGCCGGGAGAAGGCATTCCGCGCGAGGAGCGGTGGGTGATCATTCCGGCGAGCGAGGTGATGGCGATTCTGTCGCTCGCCAGCGACCTGAATGACCTGGAAGAGCGGCTCGGCAGGATCATTGTCGGCGCGACGGCTGGAGCCAACAAGTCGCCCGTTCGGGCGCGAGACCTGAAGGCGAGCGGCGCGATGACGTTGCTGTTGAAGGACGCGCTGCAGCCGAACCTCGTGCAGACGCTGGAGGGCGGGCCCGCGCTGGTGCACTGCGGGCCGTTCGGCAACATCGCCCACGGATGCAACAGCCTCGTCGCCACGCGCACCGCGCTGGCCCTCGGTGACGTCGTCATCACCGAGGCCGGCTTTGGTTCGGACCTCGGCGCCGAGAAGTTCTTCGACATCAAGTGCCGAGTCGGTGGCCTTCGGCCTGAAGCAGCAGTGATCGTCGCGACAGTACGTTCACTGAAGATGCAGGGCGGCGCGCCGAAGACTGCGTTGGGAGTGGAGGACCTCGCGGCCCTCGAGCGTGGACTCCCGCATTTGAGCCATCATGTGAAGAATGTCCGGCAGTTCGGCGTGCCCGTGATCGTCGCGATCAATCGCCGCTTCAGTGATACGGCCGCGGAGCTCAGGATGGTCGAGGACTACGCCAACGGCATCGGCGTGAAGGTCGCGCTCTGCGATGTGTGGGCAAGTGGTGGCGCCGGCGGCGAGACACTCGCGCGTGGCGTTCTCGAGTTGCTTGCCGGCGGCACTGCCGACTTCAAGCCGATTTACGACAGCGCTCTGCCCATCCGCGACAAGATCGATCAGATCGTGCGCAAGGTGTACGGTGCGGATGGCGCGGACATCACGCCGGCCGCAAGTCGCTCGATCGACTACCTCGAGTCAATCGGACTGGGAGATACGCCGGTGTGCATGGCCAAGACGCAGTACTCACTCACCGATGATGCAAGCCGGCTGGGCACACCGACCGGCTTTCGCATTACGGTCAATGAAGTGTGGGGCTCGGCGGGTGCCGGGTTCGTGGTGGCGAAGACGGGTGACATCATGACGATGCCGGGGCTGGGCAAGGTGCCGGCGGCGGAGGGGATGCGGGTGTATCCGGACGGGACGATCGAGGGGTTGTCGTAGTCTCGATGTTTTTCACTTTGGCTGGGGCCAGCTGAGGCTTCAGCCGCGCCGTGTGCATGAGATCTGCGATGCGGTGTTGGCACGAGTTCATCGAATGGTTCCCCGGGGTGACCCGCGAGCAAGTCCGCGCGGTGCTGGACCACGCGGCGCGAAGTGCACTGACCGCCGCGTAGATGCGCGTCCCGCTGAGCTTGCCGCCCGCCGGCCGTTGTCGGAGTATCTGAAGAGGGACAGGATATTGGCGCTGCGGCACACATCGGCGACAACGTGTGTGCTGAGCTTCCGCTGGCCATTACAGACGTCGCCGCGCGCGCCATTTGCCGCACTCAACGCTTTCAGCGTAGGGTGTCTTGTGGAGGTGGCGCTGGAGTGGCATCACCGACAGGTGCCCTCGTCACGAGCACGTCGATCACCGCGACGCCGAGATCCGTCGGCCGGCCGCCACCTCGTTCCCTGCTGTAGAGCCAGTTGCGAGGCGCGAAGTGTCCGGTCCGACGCGCCTCGGCTGCCTCGGCCTCACCCCAGTCGGCGATGTCGTTGCCATCATTCCACGCCGGTGCGCCGACGGCCCAGTTGGTGGCCGATGCGATGTGCGCGGCATCCGACTCGGCTGCCATGACGAGAAAGATGCGGTAGCGGCCAGGTGTTGCCGGCGCGAGAAACGAGAATGTTGTGAATCTCGTGCCATTGACCATCGGCGTGGCTGCGGGCCCGATGTCGATCGCCCGCGTGCGCGCACCGGGCCACGTTGGCACCGCGGCGAACCAGATGTTTGCTGCGCTCCAGGGTGCCGTGTACCTGGCTGTAAGCTGCACCTGAGCCGGCGTGCCACTGAGCACCACAAGCGTGTCACCACGCAGCGAAGCGGTTCGACCATCGAGGAGTTGCAGCCGCTCGATCGACACGGTCGCATCAGCCGGGGTTAACAGCCGGGCGGGTTTCGTACTGTACTTTCCGTGCTTCGCGACAATGAACGTCGCGGCGTCGATGGAGTCTCCC
>JANMNM010000341.1:0-3674 GCA_031373905.1 Gemmatimonadaceae bacterium
GGGGAGACGGCAACCAATCGGCGAAC
The DNA here is from genome assembly GCA_031373905.1 of Gemmatimonadaceae bacterium. Classification (GTDB taxonomy): domain Bacteria; phylum Gemmatimonadota; class Gemmatimonadetes; order Gemmatimonadales; family Gemmatimonadaceae; genus JACMLX01. The sequence goes on from JANMNM010000341.1 coordinate 27, forward strand.
GTCTCAAGCGTGTCTGTCGTCACTCCGCATGTCAATCGGGAGCTCGGAGCCCTCTCAGCGGCGCGCGGCTGCCGAAGTCCGCGCCACGATCCAGTCCGCGACGGCGCCGAGTACCCCCGGCTCGACGAGGTTGGTGCGCAGCGTCGCGTAGCCAGCCGGGTTGCCCCCTGGCTGACGGATGAAGAGATGGTTCAGCTCCGGGAATACCCGCTTCGTGACGTCGCGGTTGCGCGCAGCCTTGAATGCCGTCTCCAGCAGATCCGCTTCGCGAGCGATGACCTGTTGATCATCCGCGCCCTGGAGGATCAGCACAGGTGTTTTCACGACCCTCGCTGTCGCGAGCGGGTCGTGCGCGACGAAGAAGCCCATCCACGGAGACGCCGCCGCTACGGAATCGACCGTACCGGGGATTCGTCCCATGCGCGCCGCGCGAGCTGCCGTGGTCAGCGATGTGTCGCGCTCAATGGCGTAGCCCATCTGGAATGCGAGAATCTCGCGTCCGCTGCGACCCGTGCCCGCCATCAGGACGATGCCAGCCAGTTGCGGCTCCTCTGACGCGACGATCGGAGCAATCAGGCCACCTTCACTGTGTCCGACGAGAAAGATCCGCGTGCGATCCACATCCTGACGACCGCGCAGGAACTGGATCGCGGCGCGAACATCGTTGGCAAAATCACGGCTCGTCGACGTGCCGAAACTTCCGCCCGACTCGCCATATCCCCGATCGTCCAGTCGCAGCACCGCGACGCCGCGTCGGCCCAGCGTGTCGGCAACCTGCCGGAACAGCCGATAGCCATTTGGCACGATGCTGATGAACTCATCCCGGTCTTGCGCGCCTGATCCCGTGATCGTGATCGCAACCGGAACCGGACCACTCACGCCCGTGGGTTTCGTGAGCGTCCCGCCCAGCGTATGGCCCATCGTCGTTGGCACCGTCACCGACTCGGCCGAATACGGTGCGCCGGCCGGAGCGGAGTAGTCCGGCCGTGCCATCGCGAGCTTGCTCACCGCGATACCATCGACCCTCGAGATCGCAATCCCCTGCGAGGGAACACCGGCACGCTGAATGCGTCCCAGCGTGTCGAGTTTCATCCACAACCGTGTTGGTCCGACGACAGCCGTCACCGAGTCGCTCTGGAGGTCAGAGAACTCGATCGTGATCGTCGCGCCGCCGGCTGAGAGGAATGCGCTGGCGGACGCCGTCGGCGCCCTGATGCGTCGCGCCGCAGCGATCATCGGCTCGAAGGCCGCAAGCGTCGTGTTGATGATCGGCTGCGCCAGGGCCCTGCTCGGAATCCGCTGCTCTATCGGCGGCCGCCCCTGCACTTCCAGCGCGGCCACGGCCGTGTCGCCGACAAGTGCGAGCTTCGCGCGCATCGCCGGCAGCGCATCAGCCCGCGCGCCTGGCGCGAAGATCGTCAGTGTCATCGCACCAAGGCGTCCATCGGGCAGGATGTCGTTCGAATACACCTGGCGTGGGCCACCTTTCGTGACGATGTCACCGTCCAACCGCGTCGCCGACAATCGCATCGTCTCGATCTGGATCGTGTCCTTGCCAAGCACACTGACGAACGCCGTCTGCGCGCGCACAGTCGTGGCCAGTACGAGGGCAAGAGGAAGAAGGCGGAAGATCAGCATTGGTGGACCGTCATATGTAGAGTGGGCCGTACTGGAGTGTGTACGATGGGCGTGCCTGTCCTGAAGTTCAATGACTGTTGGTTCGCGTCAGTCGTCTCACGATCCACCCGCATATCCAAGCTGCCGCCACGCCTCGTACACGACGATTGCAACAGTGTTCGACAGATTGAGACTGCGCCGCGCCGGGAGCATCGGTAGGCGTAGCCGCCTTTCCGCGGCGAAATCCGCCAGCATCGCATCTGAGAGGCCGGATGACTCCGGTCCGAACACCAGCACGTCATCGGCGGCGAAGGACACGCTCGCGAACGGCGTCGTTCCGCGCGCTGAAAACGCGAACAGCCGTCGCGACTCGCCAAGGCTCGCGGCGCATGCCGCCCAGGTCGCATGAATCCGCACGTCGGCAAGGTCGCGGTAGTCGAGACCGGCGCGCTCGAGTTGCCGGTCCTCGAAATTGAAACCCAGCGGCTCCACCAGGTGCAGGCGCGCCCCCGTGTTGGCGCACAGCCGGATCACGTTGCCGGTGTTCGGCGGAATCTCCGGATTGAACAGGACGATGTCGAACAGCGTCACACCCTCGCACGCGGAAAGAGAAACGTGGTCGCTGGCACGCGCTGATGGCTCACGGGCCGCGCAAGCGTCGTGGTGCCTCGCTGACGGAGCGCGTCATGCGAGCCGGCTGAAGCCAAGCGCACCGATGCACGCCACGATCAATGCGATGCTCACCCAGCCCATCGTGCGTTCCCAGCCCGTCGAGCGCGCAGCACCCATGAGTTCTGCGTTGCCGGCCAGAATTTGCAGCGTGATGACGTGCAGCGGCAGGAGCACCGCATTCACGACCTGACTGCTGTAGATGAACTGGATCAGCGGCAACCCAGGCAGCGAAACCACACTCACCGCCGCCACGGTCAACCCCACGAACGCGGCGTAGAACCACTGAAAATGATGGGAATCGAGATCCAGTGACGCTGGCTCACCGGTCCCCTCCGCGATGGAATATGCGGTCGCGATCGGAACGACCGCCGCCGCCAGCAGCGAGGCGCCAAGCAGGCCGGCACCGAACAGCACCGTCGCGAAACTTCCGGCCAGCGGCTTGAGCGCCAATGCGGCATCGCCCGCATTCGTGATGTGAATACCCGTTCTGTTCAACGTCGCAGCGCACGCGACGGCGATCGCAAGACCGATGACTCCTGTGAGCACGGAGCCGATGATCACGTCCACCCGCGCCCAGCGAAGTCGGTCGAGCGTGATCTTCTTGTCGACCGCGTAGCTCTGAATGAAGGCCAGCCCCCACGGTGCGAGCGTCGTGCCGAGTGCCGCCGCCAGCGCCACCCATCCAGCCGGCGTGAGTGGCATGCGCGGGACGAGCGAGCCATTCAGGACTTCCGTCCAATCGGGCTTCGCCAGCAAGCCATCGACGATGTACAGGGCGAGGGTCGCCGATACGAACAGGAGCACGCGCTCCACGCGATGAAACGAACCGAGCACCACGATCAGGCAGATGAGTGCGCCGGCGATCGGTGCGCTGATCCAGTTCGGAATGTCGATCAGCGCACCCGCCGCCGCGATCCCCGCATACTCAGCGCAAATCGTCCCGAAATTGGCGAGCAGGAGACCGATGACCGCCGCGTACCCCGCCCCATGGCCCCACTTCGCGCGGATCGTGCCCACGAATCCCAGCCCGGTCGCGGCACCGATGCGCACCGCCATCAGGTGGTACTGCACCAGCAGGATCGTCGAGGCCGGAATGATCCAGAGCAGCCGGTACCCGAAATCCGTGCCGAGCACCGAGTAGGTCGTGATCCCGGCGGGATCGTCATCCGACAGGCCCGCCAGCAAGCCGGGGCCAAGCACGGCCAGAAACGCCACCATCGCCCCTCGCCCCGACGCGCGGAACTGGGCGAATCGCAGGCCGACGCCGCGATGATGATGGGCGACCGCGTGCGGTGGAGCGCCGGCCTTCTCCCGTCGCCTCCGGGCAGCACGCTGTGCAGAGCGATGGAGTGATGTCAC
>JANMNM010000015.1:0-9686 GCA_031373905.1 Gemmatimonadaceae bacterium
GCTGCTGCACCACGCCACCACCGTCAACATCAAGGGCGACTCCTACCGGCTCCGCGAGAAGCGGAAGGCGGGGCTCGTCCGCTCAACCCTCACGGCTCCCTCCGAGCTGTGAATCACCCGGGTAGGGAATTTGAGACGATCGCTGCCTGGGGAATTTCACGCGATCATTGACACTGACCGCTGCGGCCGCCCGTCCCGCGCAGCGCCGTGGTGGTGACCGAGGCCAACTCCCGCCCTCGGATGCGCATCATGCCCGCCTCCACCGATTCTGCGAGCGCTTCACGGCCTCGGGGTTCTGCGCACGGTACCGGGCCTGCCGAGCCGCGTTCGCACATGCGCTTGAGCAGTAGACCCGCTGATTTGAGGCATCCTTCGGGAGACGCAGGTGACAGTGCGGACATTCCTTCTCACTCCAAACGAGGCGCAGGACTTCCAGGTATTCGTCAAGGTCGGCTGCCTCCCAGAGCGCTCGGTACTCGTCCGGAGCCAGGGTTCGTGTCGGCTGGACGCGGTCTCCGCGCAGGACGAATCCGGGCACGCGGATCGGCACCCGCGCCGGCTGTTCCGTGACGAGTGGGTGCCGTAGTGTCGACGCCCAGTTCGGCCGTTCTGGCGTCGACAGGTCCACGCCATTTTCGATGTGCACCGTCTGCTGCAGGTTGACGAAGAAGCTCCAGCCAGCGTGCATCTGGTCGTAATGCCGCGCGATCATCTGCACGCGAATCATCTCGTTGACCCACCGAGCGCGATGCGCAGAGATTCCGATTTCGCGCTGGAGGACGTCGGACATCGCCGTCCTGTTGATGCGTCGCAGGCGCGCTAAAGCTCGCTCCGTCTCAACCAGCCGGTCGCGCACTTCCGACGCGTCGCCGCCCGGCTCGCCAGGAGGGAACGCGGCCGCGATGCAGGCGACCTGCGCTTCGTAGAAGGCGATCAGCTGGTCGACGTCGTCATCCACATATGCCAGGTCATCCGTGGTGCAGATGTTCTCAATGACCCAGTCCTCTTGCTCCGCATGGCCGGCGAGTTCCGCATCGCCGACGCCGGCAGCTGCGAGCGTCTGGTAGTGCCTGAGGCGATCAATGGCGTATAGAGGCAGTCCTGGAAAGTCCGAACCGGTTGGATCCACTGCGCCGGGCAGAACCTTCACCCATCCCTTGGCCGCGAACGTCCGAACCTGATCGGCGGTCACTTCCCACGCCGCGGAAGACAGCTGTGCCGCGACATCCGCCAGCGGGAGCAGAGCACGTTGATCGAAGATCAACAGCGATGGCGGCGAGCCCGTCACCTCGATGCAGGCTGTGTACATCTCGTCGATTTGGGTGAAGTCCGTGATCATGCGTAGCTCTCCGCGAGGGGTGGTGACGGCGATTCTGCACGCTACGGTCGCCCAGCACATCGTGGCAGAGTCATCTCCGTAACGCCCCCTCTGCGGCGGCGAGTGGCTCGGAGGGTCAGGTCAGGCTGGTGTGCCAGTGCCCCACGGCGACGATCCGCACCGACCGCCCCGCCTCCACCAGCGAGACGGCCTCTTCGATTCTTCCGTCTATGCGTCGTGAACTTCCACGCCCCAGACACACACTTCTCGATCACCAGGTAGTCGGCGCGCCGTCCTTGCGCCGTCGGAAGGGCCGTCCGCCGCGCTGCGCTGACATCGGTGTCGGATGGTCACTCCGATAGCAGTCGCGGCGTCGAAGAGATCTCGCGACGCACCATGTCGCGCTCCTCCGGGGTGACACCGAAGCAGTCGAAGACGATGACGTTGATCGCGTTGTCGATGCCGCCACATCGCGTCGCGATAGATGAGATGGCTGGCTGGTGCTTTCGATATACGCGTACGATGGCAGAGAGATTGTCGACTTCTCCGAGCCGTTGGCGAATCACCCATTTCCATTGATCTTCATTAAGCACCCGAATCGCGTCCAGGCTCAGCGTCTGCGATGCCAGCGTGCCGAGCATCGCCTCAGCCACCGCCCGTCGACCCGCATTTCGCCCGGAGCGGGTTGCGTTGACCGGTGTCCAGAGACGCCGCAGCCGGGCTGCGCCGCCGTCGGGCAGTACGCCCTCGAGATCGAGCGACAGATCTTCGAGCGCCACGGCATAGCTTCGCATCGCATCGATCATCCGCTGGCCGAGACACTCCAACACATGCAGAGCGGCATCGACGCCCGCAGGGGTGCGCGACAGCGCCGCCATGACGCCAGCGTAGAGCGCCGCAATGGTGTCATACTGTGGCGCGTCGCTGACCTGCTGAGCGAGCGCAGTCAACCGACGGATCTCCGCCACCGGCGTCCCACGCCCCATTCCAGGCAGCATTGCGACGGCTGGCAGGCGAAGCAGCTGCGCTGTGCTCACGTGATTGTTCGTACTGGTCTGACGGAAGACCCATTCCAACAGATCAGAATTCAGGAGTGCCATCACAGCGAACGGATACTTCACTCCTTCCATCGGGATGTACCCGATGCTGTCGAAGCAGTAGCAAGGGGTTGGCAGCACGGTGACGAGCAGTCGACGGCTGCTGTCCAGTGCTGAATTGCGCTGATAGCCGAGGCGTGGACGCAGCGTGTCCGCCACGCGCGTGCCCCCTACTGTAGCGCGATATGACGCAACGTCGAGGTACTTTGCGACACCTTGTCTGGCCTCCGGCACGAAGCGGTAGCGCTGGACATTGCTTCCCCGGAGCACGAGGGCCGTACCCTCAGCAGGCTCCGTTGAGAGGAGGCGCGCCAAATACCCCTCGTCGATTTCACCAGTCGATGGCGTCACGAGGTCGCCAATCGTGCAGTAGCCAGGTGCCTTCGGTAGTCGCGCGTTCAGGCTCGCGGCCGTGTTGGAGGTGAACACCGGGATGCGACGCTGCACCGGATCGCCGTCGCGAATAGCATTCGATGTGGTGGTGTACTGGCCGGAGATGGCCTCGAATGTCCGACCCGGGTGCACGATTACCTCAAACGCCGCCTCGCTCGGTTGATGACAGATGTGCGATGTGACAGAGGTGGGCAATTTTGCATCGGGAAACACGCGATGCCGGTGATCGTCCTTCTGTGGGAATGCGTGTACCGAACGCATCGCGTGCTCCGTCAAGAGCAGCCCACGAAGGCTTGCTGCCCGCTGGTCACCCATCAAGGACATTGGCACGATGAAACCGGCGTGTGCGCCAGGTCGGCCAAGATCGAGTGACTGCGCCAGAAAAAGCCGGAATAGGTCTACTTTGCCGCCGAGAACCGGGCGCAGCACTCTGTCCTGTTTCGCGTAGGCGAGGAATCGCGCCACCACATCAGCCGACTCCCCGCGTTCAGGCGCGGAGAGCACATCGTACGGCGGGTTCCCGACCACAGCGTCGAAGCCGGCACCATCGCCGAGAGGCTTACCGGCGGCGTCGAAAAAGACGTCTGGAAATTCAAGTTCCCAGTGAAAGAAGCTGTACGCGGTCGCTGCGGCCGCGCCCGCGGCAGCGTGCCGCTCCATCGTTGGCGCCATGACGGAGAAGCCGCCGGTCAAATGCTGGAACAACGCGCCGACGAGGGACTCGTCGACATGAACACCGAACGCCATGGCCGCCGACATGTCGAGCGCCCGCTTGAACTGCTGCTCGACCGCTGCGCGCAGCGCTGCGTACGCACGCTCTTGTTCCTTGACCTCCTCGACGGTGAGCCCGACAGACGCTTCAATGGCGGCCATCGACCGCACCGCGTCCCCGAGACTTTCGCGAAAGGTATCGATGTCGAGGAAGTGGGTCTGATCCTCGTCAGCAACACGGCGGCGACGCGGCCGTCTTGGCGCAGCAAAGCGCGCACGCAGTGCCTGTACGTCAGCGAGCCGACCACCAATCAGGCTGTTCCCACACCGTAGATGATGGTCCAAGAACGAGAGCGGTCGATCTAGCGCGGCCGTCGTGAGCCACAGGGACAACTTCGCGAGCTCGACGGCCAGCGGGTTGATGTCAACCCCATAAATGCACGCGTGCGCCACGCGCCGTCGCCAATACGCGACGGTTGCCACCTCACCATTCGCTTGATCGGCGGCGGCCGTGATGTTCAGCGCGGCGAGACATCGTGCTAAAAAGTCCGTCGCCTCCACCAAAAAATGTGCCGAGCCCATCGATGTGTCTAAGACGTTGAGCGAGAGGATGCGATCCGCCTTGACCACATCGTCGTCGATGTCCTTACACACGGCGTCCACCACCGGGCCGAGCGTGTCCGCGACGATGTGTTCCACGATGTAGTCTGGCGTGTAAAACGAACCCGAGCTCTTCCGGTCGCCTGCGTCATTTAGCAGTTCGACGGTGAAGCCCTCACCGCGCGCAGTCCGCTCCGGTGTGTCGAGCGCTGACAGATGGAATTCAAGGAGGCCTTCGTAGACTGTGCCGAGGTGACGCGTGGCGAGGTCTCTGTAGTCGACGTATTCGCCTGCGACACGACCGATCAGGTCGATGGCCGCGTCGAGGTGTGCATCGCCGATGTGATGCTCGACCAGGAATGGGTGCTTGTGCTCGTCGAATAGGCCGCCATTGAATGTGCCGATACTCAATGGCGGATTGCCCTTGTCGATCATGACGAAGAGTGTGCGCAAGTGATTCCACACCGTCGTGGTGGTCGATAACAGCGGTTGGGCGCCGTCTCGTCGCTCCGCCGCTTCTCGCATCCGCCGGTAGAGGCTGTAGTGCGTCTTGTACTGCGCGTTGGTCCGAAGTGGAAGCAGGCCCCGGGCCTCCGCAAAGGCCACGAACAGCAGTCGGTAAAGCACGATCAATGCATTGGCATAGATCGTGCTCAGCGCCTCAGGCGTAAGTGGCATGTGTGCCGGCGCGGCGTCGAGAAAGCCCTGCGCCAGATGGCGAACCGCGCCGAACACTTGGGTCTTCAGGGAGTCGCCGACCCCAGTCGCGTAGTCGGCGCTCTGCGCGAGGACCGCGTCCGCAGTCAAGCCCTCCGTCGCAAACGCACCGGCGCGGAAGAAGGCATAGAAAAATGCAAATGCGTCGACGTCGTCACGGTTGATGAGGTCGGACAGATCGATTTCGTAGAAGCGATCCAGCTGATGCGCCGTCGCAGTGTGGTACAGCCGCCAGAAGCGGCCGTCCGTGAGCATGCCCCAGCGCAGTCCGGCGTGGAGGATGTAGAACGCGATTTGGCCAGCGGGATTGGTCGTGAGCCCTTGGCCGTCGCTGCTGGCGCCCGCAACGTCGAGCCGTACGCCCCACGCTTTGACTTCGACCACGGCGCGCCCCGGAGTGCGGAGGATGTCCGCAGTCAGCGGCTGGCCGACCATACTATCTGCATCTGCCTGCGTGGCGCAAAGGACGGAATCCGGGCGCTTGGCACCGAAGGGCGTCTGCAGCGTGGGCTGAACAGTCATCGGATGGCCCAGCACATCGCGCAGGAGCGGTCGAACGAACTCGTCCTCCAGCTGCGCCTCGGAGAATTGTGGCAGCAGATTCGCCTTAGCTGCCCAGATCACCTTCAGGCGTGCTAGCGCGTCGGCAGCCTCCAGCACCAGCTCGGGCCAGCCCTGCGTTGACCGTAGGCGTACGTCGAGGAAGTGGTCGGAGAAGAGGCCGTGATTGCGGTGAGGACGGAGAACGCGATCGAGGGTCAGTTGCGCTGCGGTCACGGCGAGTTAGTCGAGGAGTACAGTGGAGCGATCCAACGAGGGTAGATGTATCGACAGCCGCGCGGCGGTTATCGTGCGGCCGGCCGCGCTAGCCGGGTGCCGTCTTCGCGCCAGACGCACCGCCTTCGAGGGCGCCGGGATGGCGGTCGGCGTGATCGACGGCGACCAACAGGTCAGAATATGCCGAGACGGGCAAGATATCGAGCTGGCGGCGTGCGACGCCGTCTCGCCGGACACTCCACACGTGGCTTTGGGTTTACTGCGCCGTGCGCGCGCGTCGTGGCTGGCGCGCGCCCGAAGTGCCGCGACGATGGACGACGCGAGGCCATGCGTGGCACGTCAGACGAGTTGTACTGCCGCCCGTCCTGAGCGACAGCAATGTTTCACGCGCCAAGCATTGAGATCACGCCTGACGTTGACCTACCGTCACCACCGCCTTCCCTTGGTGCGTCGCGACCATGCCCTTGTGCCAGTCGACGAGCGCTTGGACGTCGCGCTCTACCTCATCCGGCAATGGGATCGTGAGCGCGAGTTCGGTAGCGTGATCATGTGCATCGATCCAGTCGGACGTCCGAGTCATTCCCTCGGAACACTCTTGGACCTGCTTCTCTGTGACGAGATGAAGATGCTTTAGGGACATCGTTTTGATTTCCTGCTGGAATCGTCGCAGCGCGCCATTGAACAGCACTTCTTCAATTGCCCGTTCCCACGTCGTTCGAAGGCGTCCGTATATGCTGCGCACCTCCGTGGCATATTCGACCGGATTCGTGTCCGCCAGCTTCTTCAGTTTCTGTGCGCGCTGCCTCAGCTGCCCGATTCGCTCTTTCACGTCATGGGCATCCCATGGCACATCGCTGGTGATCCAGCCAGCGCCCGCGGCCACACGATGGAACTGCACACAATCCATAGCAACGGTCGCGCTGCGTGCAGTGTTGGCGAGCATCCACAGGAATGGGATGTCATGGGTGAAGACGAGCACTGGGCGACGTGTCGCAATCTCGGCGATTCGCGTCGCCACGTACTCGCGCCGGCCGTGGTCTATCGACGAGACGGGGTCGTCGAAGACGACCGTCGAGGTCGAGTCTTGCAACTCGATCTCGGCGAGGAACGCCGCGAGCGCCACGCCACGGTACTCGCCCTCGCTGATGATGGCCGATGTCGCCGCCTTCTCGCTCGCGCGCTTTGCCAGTTCGATGCCATGCAGTGCTCGGCCCTTCTGCCCTGACGCGGGGGAAACTGCCACCGGCAGATGGGTGAGTCGGAGCGCGGTCATCTCTGCCCGGAACCGCGCCGCCAATGGTTCGCTGACGGCCTCTCGGAGCAGAATGGTTCCGTGTTTCGTGATGCCAGTCGTCCCGACAGTCTGCAGGCAGGCCTTCAACTTGGCCCGCACGACACTTCGTTCGATTTCCGCCTCGATGCGGGGCACGATCTTGCTCAGCGCGACGCGCGCATCCCACTCGTGCAGGGCGCGCCCCTGCGCGTCGAGGACCGTAGCGTCTCGCGAGGCGTCGAAACGATGGGCATCGGCTTCGAGTGTCTCGGCCAAGCCCTGCAGCAGAGACGCTGATGGCGAAAGTTTCAGGACGCCAGACGGCCACTCGCTGGTGGGCGTCCCGCCCGCCGCACCGAGCAGCGCGGATCGCCGCCCGACCAACTCAGCCATGTCTGCGACGAGGGTCTCCGCCGCGTCTGAATTGACGCCCGCGATCTCCGCCACCAAAACCTCATCAGCGATACTGGCCGGGTTGGTGGTCTCGACGCTACTCACGAGCGCGCGCAGTGCGTCGGTCGCGCGTTCGAGCATGCGCGCGGCATCGCTAGCGACAAATTCTTCGAACTGCGCGAGACGCGTCTGTGCCACATCGTCGAGATCTTGCTGACACAGGACGCACAATCCCCGCGGCTCGGTGGGCGGCGGGAAGTCCCGAGGCGGCGTCGCTCCCTCGCTCGCGAATCGCCGTGCGGCCGTCCACAGGGCACGCCACGTCTCGGAGCCGACGCCGGCAATTGGCGCGGCCGCGGACACGGCTGCGGATACCAGACGGTGCGTTTCCCGGGCCGTGTCGCGCGCCGTGGACGCCGCGATAAGCGCGGCCACGCGGTCGCCGCTCAACGCGTCGTCGGCGATGGCGAGACGCTTTTGTGCGCCGCGAAAGCGTGTGGCACGCTGGCGGAGTTCTGTCGCACGAAGCGCGGGGTCGTTGGCTTTCCATTGGGCGACCTCGGCCCGGAGCTCGTCATACGACTCCTGTTCGTCTGGCGTCAGAGTTGCGAGCGCCACTGCGCGGGCGCGCGCGTCCGCCAGGTGCAGGTTGTCGACGACCTCGCCCACCTTCGTATCGCGAGGAATGGTTTCAAACTGATCCCGCACGGCGTCGAGTGCGGCCACCTCCTCGGCAAGGCGTTCTCCGACGGCGTCGGCCACAGCTGCGAGTCGCGGGAAGATATCTGTCCCGTAAGGGAGGTATGCCGCTTCGTTGCGCTCGTTGACGTACACCGCAGCGGAGCGTGAATCGAACACGCTCACCTCCTGTAGGACGGCTGGCGACGCCATACCTGGCGTCCAACGTACCTCGAGGTCGCCTGCGCCCGGCAAGGCCCCGCCGTCACCGTGATCAGCCGCATCGGCGTCCGGCACCGACACGCGATAGCAAATCGTGGCCGATGTCGGAAGCACTTCGTGCAGGTAAACGTTGGGCAGCACCCGGTCCGCACCGCCTCGGGCCCGGCACACCTGTTTCAGAACACGCACGTACCCAGACTTCCCGGTCCCGTTCTCGCCGTACACCACCGTGAGACCGCCGGTTCGTATCTCGAGTGACTGGTCCGGCAGCAGCGCGTTGGCGCACACGCTGTGCACGCGGGTGAGATGCGTCGCGCCCGCGTCTGGCTTCGGCACGGCGACCCTACCACCATCGAGTACGTACGGCTTCGCCGCGACTGAAAGCGTATTCGGCAATCCGTGCTCGATCTTGCAGAGCATGGTGACTTCTTCGAGATCAGCAGGACCTAACGCTGGTTGTTCGATCAACCGTCGGATCGCGTCTTGCTGCCACGTGGGCCGCGATGTCGACCACGTCAGGATTTTCGGCAGCAGTGACACAGAATGTCCTTGCGGGAGGCGATAGGATATATCGTGAGACTAAAATATGGGCCTCAGAATCGCGACGACGTCAAGCACAGGCTCGTCGCCGCGGCCTTCTCGCGTGTGACCTCAGCACATGCGCGTGCTTCTAGGAGGAATCACGTCAGGTATGCCGAGCCGGGGCCGTCGCGGCTCCGGCGCAACCGCAAGTCCGACACATCAACGCCGCGTGTTCCGTCCCGATCGAGTCTGCGCTACGCCCCCGCCCGCTTGAGGATCTCCGGCACGGTCGGGTGTGTGGCCCCGGACTGCCGGGCGGCGAGCTCGGCCACCACAGTAATCCAGAAGACCCGCCCCCTCCAAGTCGCGGGCGTGCGCGGGCCGCTCGACTGAACGCTTCGCGTGTCCCCCGGTCAGGTGCGCCGCGACGTGCAGAATGACGGTCTTGACGTGGAATTCCCCCCGCTCCCACTCAGAAACTATGTGCTGCGTCCTCCTGTCCTTCCCAGACTGCGTGCAGCCTTCACAAGCAGATGTCAAAAAATGCCCGGAATTCCAAGATCAAATGTCAATTCGGCGTCGAAAAGCAAACGTCACCCAAGGGCAGCCTGATCAACCCGGTCCGCCAGCTGGCGGACCGGGCAGGAGCCGCGCTCGGGTGACGTGGAACACCGCCGACGTCTTCGCACCGCGGTGCGCCTTCGGCTCCCGCATCGCTCGGATACCGGTACGTGGCTGGAACTCCGTAAAGCAAAGCTCGTCTCTCATGTCCTCATGACAGGGCGATCCTGCCGTTCCTGCGTCCACTTCTGGGGACACCGCGCCGGACGACTTCTCGGCGCTGACGGGTAAACCCTTTCTCTGAATACGGTTACGAATAGACGGCGCGCCAGGAATCCGCGGCACACCACGTGCCGTAGTGTAAGGAAGAGCATCCGACGCGTCGGTCAGCATGACCGAGTCGACAGATGCGGTATTTCTCCCA
>JANMNM010000019.1:0-5245 GCA_031373905.1 Gemmatimonadaceae bacterium
GGCGGCGGGACAGGAAATTCAATTGGCGGGTGGGAAGTATGTGACGTGCGGGCGCGCGAGGCGAGGGTCGTTCTCACAGGATCGCCTCGAGACGATGTTCTGTGACGTGCGGGCGCGCGAGGCGAGGACCGCTGGTGCGGGCGGCGGTGACGCGGGACCGTCACGGGGCGAGCGGGTCGACCTCGACGGGGCTCCAGGAGGCGGGCCGCCCGCCGGCGCGTGTCTCGGTGGGCGCGTGTCATGGCGCAGGACGACCGCGGGTCGAGCGGTGTCGCACACCGAGGTCTCCAACTTCGGGCGATGGTTCAGTCTCGGACTCGCGACCCTCGCTCGTGAGCGACGCTGCGATTCGGTGAGCCATGGTTCGCGGCGGCTGGCCGGACAATTGCGCACGCAGCGACGCCGAAACAGCATTCACTGACAGCCTGCATCAGGCATGATGCACACGCCCGTCAACCCATGATCACTCGCGGAGATCGGTGCCATGAAAGCGACTGAACGCAACGCGCTGCTCGGCGCACTCGAAACGCGCTTCGAGAGCAACACGCAACGACACGTCGGCATCGCCTGGCCAGACGTCCTCGCGAGGCTCGACGCCAATCCTGATGCACTGAGGTCGCTGCAGGAAATGGAAGCGACCGGTGGTGAGCCCGATGTCATCGCTCGCGACATGACGTCCGGCCGGGTGACGTTTTGCGACTGCTCCCCGGAAAGCCCCGGTGGGCGCAGAAGTGCCTGCTACGATGCAAAAGCGCTCGCGTCACGCAAGGAAAACAAGCCGGCGAACAGCGCCGTCGCGATGGCGGCCGCGATGGGCATCGAGCTGCTCACGGAGGAGCAGTACCGCGCGTTGCAGTCGCTGGGTGAGTTCGACCTCAAGACGTCCAGCTGGATCAGTACGCCGTCTGACGTGCGGGCGCTCGGCGGTGCGCTCTTCTGTGATCGGCGCTACGGCAAGGTCTTTGTGTATCACAATGGCGCTGAATCGTACTACGCGGCCAGAGGTTTCCGCGGGTCGCTGCCGGTCTGAGTCCCGGGTGAAGCCGTGACCAACCGGAGTGCGCGGCGCGGAGACGCGCCTGCGCGCATCGCGGCCCAAACGACGACCGCGCTGCATCGACGCCCGAAGGCATCGCAGCAGCGCGGTCGCGCCCCCGGTTCCTCCGGGGGAGAGCGTTAGAACGCGGTCACGTTATACCCGGAGAAGTGGCGCAGGGCGCGGAATACCCAGTATCCACCGCCCGAAGCCGGTGTAGCGTACGTGCGCAACAGCGGGTCCGTCGCTCCTTCGTTGATGCACATGTTGGCGCTGTTGCAATACGGGATCTCGACCGTGGAGAAATTGGTCAGCTTTGCGTCCTTGAAGTACAACGACACCGGAAGTAGCGCAGTCGGGCTGAACCGGATCGCAGGATAGAACTCAGCGTGTGGACGCCCCTGCGCATCATTCCAGGTACGTACCTCGAAGCTGATCGAGGACTTGGCGAGCACGCAGGGCTTCAGCCACTCGCTCGGACCGTAGGTATTCAATTTCGGATCGCAAAGCGTGTTGGCCGGGATCGCGATGGTATGGCCGGAAGTCTTGCCGAACGTGATGATCTTTCCGTCGGGCGGATTGACCGTGAACTTCTGGATGGTGGTATCGCCCCGCGTCGTCATTGACGGAATCTGGGTCGACATCTTGGGATACATCACCTTGAAGTCGATGACGCCGCTTCTCAGCACGGCCGCTGACGTCGTCAGGTACCCGGACATCTGCGGCGAGGATGCCACCGGCGAGGTGGTGTCGGAACACGCGGTCAGGGCTCCGCTGAGCACCATGACACCGGCGGTGAGTATGGAACGTCTGTTTGTGAAGAACTTCGGCATCGAAGGTCCCGCTGGATGTGAGTACTGTCAAGTTTGCTACACGTCGCGTAATGGTTGAGCACGCCATGTGCCAGAATTAACGGGCGGCGCACTCCGGTGCGCGAATCAGATGATCCGTGGCTTGGAGAGCGGGGGCCTCCGAGGGAGAAGCCCCGAAAGTAGGAATGACGGACCGCTTCAGTCCGGCGCGAAACGTCTGCTCCTGAGAGCGAATGCCTTCGCTGGGGCAGCTGTTGCCGGAGGCGAAATGCGAGCGTTCCTGCATTCCGCAACAGATCAGTACGCTATTCCTTCGGGGTTGGGCACGTGGTGACGAGCCACCGCCGCTCCGATCCCATCGTGGCGGCTCTCTGATCCAGATCAGAGGAATCCGCGGGATGGCCGTCACGCGCAGCCGCCTGTTATCGCCTGAGGACGGACACCCAGATCGTCCCGGCTCTCAGCGCGACGTACGCCAGCAGGCACCGCCTGCCATCGCCGTTTGCAGCTGGTTCACTCCGGTCGCCGATGGACGGTGTCGCTGACGCGCGACGTGCTGAGTGGTTCGGTTCGAGTGCCGGAGGCCGCTAAATGATGTCGACGGCTACCAGGCTGCCGATGAGAACCATTCCGCATAAACCGGTTAGGAAAAGCAGGTCTGCCACCCGCTCGAGCTGCGTCCAGCGACGTGCCTCCCGGGTTCGCAACGCGAGGTACGGAAGCAGGCGCCCACGAGGCCGGCCGAGACCGAGAGGATGTAGCCGCTGAGGTTCTTCTCGCGGACGGTGGATGGACGCGGGACAGGGGATCATGCTCATGTCACGCGATCTCTGCCTCCAGTCGCCGGTGTGCGTCACCGTCGTTCCGTTCGGGTGATCGTCGTCGACGCCACAACGCTCGCAGTCAACGCGAGCGCCGAGCCAGCGCGAGGGTTCCCACGGCGCATTGCGATGCGGTGAGTTCGGTGACGATTTCCAGCAGACCGCGTCGCGCTATCGCTCCGCGCATCGTCTCTGCACGTTCGGCTCGCGACTCCTACCCCAGCATCCGCGCCACCAGCACCGTCACGTTGTCAGTCCCGCCGCCGTCCAGTGCATCCTGCAGCAGCGTGGTCGCCATCTGCTCGGCGGTCCACGGCTGCCGCAGCCGCTCGGCGATATTCTCGTCCGGCACATGCTTCGTCAGCCCGTCGGAACAGAGCAGCAGCACGTCACCCGGCACGAAATCCACCAGCCCGACACTCGGCATCATCTCCAGGCCGCCAATGGCACTCGTGAGCGTGTTGGCCATCATCGAACGCCCAGCCTGCTCGGGCGTGAGCGTGCCATCGTCCACGAGCATCTCTGCGTACGTCTGGTCGCGCGTCAACGTGCGAAGGATGCCGCCGTGCAAGTACATCGCACGGCTGTCGCCCACGTGCACGAGATATGCCCGCGGCCACACAAGCGTTGCCATCGTCAACGTCGATGCCGGTGGCCGGCTCCCCTGACCCAGCGCGGCAACCAGCCGCAAGTGCACTTCGTGTACGCCGGCCTCGAGGCGCTCGAGGAATGCATGCTCCTCCTCGGTGTCGAGCTGGTTGAAGCACGCGGCCGCGCGCGCCAGGTATTCCACCAGCATCGTCAGTGTCAGCCGGCTGGCGACGTCGCCGTCTTCGTGCCCGCCCACGCCGTCGGCGACGGCAAAGATCTGTGCCTCGGCCACGGATCCCGCATCGAGCCCGGTGTCTTCCGGCACGTTGCTCTGCCGGATGGTCAGCTCCTTGCGCAGCAACGCGACGATGAAGTGGTCCTCGTTGCGTTCGCGCCTGAGCCCCGTGTCGGACACGCCGAACACGTCCGTGCCGGCCGCGACGCGTCCGCTCATGACTTCCCCGCGGCTGCGGTGATCGCGCGGGTCAGGTGCAGGAACATCTCTTCCACGCCGACGCCCGACTTGGCGCTGGTGCGAAAGAGTCCACCCTGCGCGGCCAGGGCCGCCTCGTCCGCTCGCGACACCGTCCACGCGTCGACCAGGTCGGACTTGTTCAGTGCCGTCACCGATGGCACCTCGCCGGCCGATTCCATCGCGTGGCGGCGCAGGTCGCCGAGCTGGTCGACCGTTTCCGGTCGCGTGCCGTCGCCGACGTAGATCATGCCATGCGCGCCGCGCAGATAGCTGCCGTTGACGTCCTCGTGTCCGTCGCGGCCTGCGAGGTCCCACAACACCAGCGTGATGTCCGTGCCGTCCACCGCCACGACCTTGCGATCGAGCTTCACACCCACCGTGCTGTGATAACGGTCGGAGAACTTCGTGTGCACGAAGCGCTGCACAAGGCTGGTCTTCCCGGTGCCGAACACCCCGACCATGCAGACTTTCTTCGTTATCAAGGCGGCGATGCTCCGGCAGTGGAATCAAGGGACACTCGAACGCCGAACGATACTGATCGGTTGATGCGCGCGCGAGCGGTGCTGTCGGTCGTCGATATCGGGTCGCTGGTGCCGATGCCCGTCGCGGCCAGTGCCACCGCGGCCGGAGACCGAGGCGCGCCATCGGCATCGCGTGCCGCAGCGAACGCCATCTGGAGCGAGCGCATGACCGCCTCCGCGCGCTTCCGGCTCAGCGCGGTGTTCAGCGAGTCGTTCCCGACATCGTCCGCACGACCCACGATCGTCACGGCCGCGCGAGCGGCGACGCGCGCTAAACCCGAATCCAGCCGATCGACCAGACGTGCAATACGCCGCACGGTTTCGGTCTCACTCGCGTTGAGGCGGCTCGCACCGGGCACGAAGAAGACGCGTTCCTGCGCGATGGTATCCAGCGCCGCATCGAGCGCTGCCGGAAGCACGAGGGTCACGTTCTGCCGCTTCACCGTCGCCACGCCGGGAACCCTCCCACCTGCGTCGCGCATCACACGCGCGAGCCATGCGGCCTGCACTGCGCCGCGCACGACGAGAGTGTCGCGGCGCAGCGCCAGCTGCGAATTGGCCGGGGCACCAGCGCCGAAGCCACGCTTTACACGACGGAGCACGAGCGACGGCCGCATCGAGAGGTAGGGTTCCCACGCCTGCGCCACACGCAGCGTGTCGATGCCCGCCCCCGCCAGCACGGTCGCTGGGTCGGGCGCGTCCGCGTCGCGCAAACCGCGCACGCGGGCGCTGCGCCAACCGATTCCCTCGTCGAGCACTACCAGTCCCGGCGATGCGACGAGCGCGCTCACTGCGCGCCTCCACTGACGCGTGGTCCAGATCCGCCACGCCAGCAGCGCGATGACGATCAACCCGATGGCCAGCGCCCAGGGCTTCCACGCCACTCGCGCGCCGGCCTTCCGGTCCGTCGCGAGCACGCTGAGCAGGCAGTCGTCGAGCAGCGACCGGGCGGCGCCAAACGGTGCCGTGTCCCCAGCGAAGTCGGCCAG
>JANMNM010000029.1:0-93811 GCA_031373905.1 Gemmatimonadaceae bacterium
GTGTTTCGCGCTGCGACTGCCGCCATGTGCAAGAGCGGCACGACGACGCTGGAGTCAGCGTTGTGCGGATGTCCACTGGTTGTTGCCTACCGCACAAGTGCAGTGACGTTCGCCATCGCGAAGCGGCTCGTGACACTGCCCGACATCGCCCTCGTGAACATCGTGGCGGGGCGCCGTGTCGTACCTGAGTTCGTGCAGCACGCGCTACGTGCTTCCCTGGTTGCCCCCGCGCTGCTGCCCTTGCTCGACACCGCGTCCGCGGAACGTGCCCAGATGCTGCTTGATCTGGCGGACGTACGCGTGCGCATGGGCGAACCAGGAGCAGCGGTACGTGTTGCTGAAATGGTCGACTCGCTCGTGGCATGAGCGGAGGCCAGGAACCCGGCGATTCACGCTCGGCGGAGGACGCCCGCCGAGCGCGTTGGCTCTCGCTGGTTGGCGCGGCTCTGATTCGAGTGCTTGGTGCCACGTGGCGTATTCGCTTCGTCGATGCCACTCCGGTGGACCAACTCCGGCACAGCGGGCAACCGGTCGCACTCCTCCTTTGGCACGGGCAGATGCTGCCACTCCTCTATGCGATGCGCTTTCAATCCATCGCGATACTTGTCAGCACACACAAGGACGGTGAACTGATCGCGCAGATCGCCTCGCGGTTTGGGTGCCGACTCGTACGAGGCAGCTCGTCGCGCGGTGCTGAGCGAGCACTGCTCGGACTCTCCAGAGCGCTGCAGGATGGGTTCACGGTCGCTGTGACGCCCGACGGCCCGCGTGGGCCGAATCGTTCCTTTGCGCCGGGCGCGCTCGTGGCAGCGCACCGCGCGAAGGCACCGGTCGTGGCATTCGGCGTGCACGCGTCGCGCGCGTGGCAGCTTTCGAGCTGGGATCGATTCATGATTCCGAAACCATTCGCCAAAGTCACGATTGTCTTCGGCGAGCCAACGGAGGTCCCGGGCGACTCGGTGCGAGAGGCGGCGAGCGCCGTGCCGGAGTTCGTGGAGCGCATGGCAACGGTCGCGGCGCGTGCCGCTCTCTGAGCTCGTCGATGACGTGTGGTATCGTGACACGGGAGCGTGTCGCGTCGCGCGCGCCGTGCTGTCGCCGCTGAGCGTGGCGTACGGCGCGATCATGGCACGACGCAATGCCACGTTCGATCGCGCCACCATTGCCCCGGGCCCAATCCCCGCGCTCTCGATCGGGAATCTCACGGTCGGCGGGACAGGAAAGACTCCGGTCAGCGCGTGGTTCGCTTGGCGTCTGATCGAGGCTGGTGCGACGCCGGCGATCGTGATGCGCGGGTACGGCGAGGATGAGATCCTGGTGCACAGGTTGCTGAATCCGGCCGTCCCGGTCTACCAGAGCGCTGACCGAGCGGCGGGTGTACGCGCGGCTGCGCGCGGCGGGGCCGACGTCGCGATCCTCGACGATGCGTTTCAGCACCGGGCGGCTGCGCGAGTGGCCGATGTGGTCCTCGTGAGTGCAGATCGCTGGACCGGTGAGAGCCGCATGCTCCCCGCAGGGCCGTTTCGTGAGCCGCTCTCAGCGTTGCGGCGGGCCGATCTGGTATTGATCACCGTGAAAGCCGCGGAGGCTTCCGTGGTGAAGGCCGCTGCCGCGGCGATCCGATCTGTAACGGACTCTGCCGTGGTGACGGTCGATTTATCACCGGCGTCTTTCGTGGCGGTCGCCTCTCGCGAGCACTCGCCCGTGGTGGGCTGGCGCGGACGGCGTGTGCTCTGCGTCAGCGGTATCGGTGATCCGGGCGCGTTTCACGCGCAACTGGAGCAGCGGGGCATCCTCCTGGACCGCGCCGTCTTCGAGGATCACCACGCCTATGACACAAAGGATGTGCGTCGACTCGCGGCGCGCGCTGTGCAGTGTGACGCGGTCGTCTGCACGCTCAAGGACGCCGTAAAGATCGGCCCGCTCTGGCCGGGATCGGCAGTACCCCTGTGGTATCTTTCGCAATCAGTTGTCCCGCGCGACGGCACGGATTCTCTGAACGCAGTCGTTCGGATGGTGCTCGCAGCGCGACGGGCCAGCCCCCACTCCCCAGACCCTTCACGCTGACGAGCTGCGCTATGGCGACCGACCTCCGGCTGCCGACCACCAACATCGTTCTTCCAGACAAGGACCGTTTCCTCGACGAGCACAATCCGTTCGAGGCGATGATGTCGCGGTTTGACCGTGCCGCCGAGCTTCTCGATCTGGATCCCGGCATCTACAAGATCCTTCGCAACCCGGAGAAACAGCTCACGGTCTCGATCCCGGTGCAGATGGATAACGGTGACGTCGAGGTTTTCACCGGCTATCGTGTGCTGTACAACACATCGCGCGGACCTGCCAAGGGCGGGATCCGGTTCGACATGCAAGTGAATCTCGAGGAAGTGAAGGCGCTCGCTGCGTGGATGACCTGGAAGTGCGCGGTGGTGAACCTTCCGTTCGGCGGGGCAAAGGGCGGTGTGATCTGTGATCCATCGGTCCTGAGCGTCGGCGAGCTTGAGCGTCTCACGCGCCGGTACACCTCGAACATCATCTCGTTGCTCGGTCCGGACTCGGATGTGCCGGCTCCGGATGTGAACACCAATGAGCGGGTGATGGCTTGGGTGATGGACACGTACTCGATGCACATGCGTCACACGGCGTCGGCAGTCGTGACAGGCAAGCCGCTGGAGCTGGGCGGCTCGGCGGGACGCAAGGAGGCGACAGGTCGCGGCTGCATGATCGTCACGCGCGAAGCACTGAAAGAGCTTGGAATGCCCGTGCGTGGCACGACGGTCGCCGTGCAGGGTTTCGGGAATGTCGGTTCGATCGCCGCGATGCTCCTCGAGCGGGAAGGCTGTCGCATCACCGCAATCGGCGATCGCACCGGCGGCGTGCATAACCCGCAGGGTGTCGACATCGCGGCCGCGATCGAGTACGTACGCCGCAACCGTGATCTCGCCGGCTTCTCAGGTGGTGATCCGATCACCAACGATGAACTCCTGACGCTCGACGTCGACGTGCTGCTCCCAGCCGCGATGGAGAATGTCATCACATCGAAGAATGCACCCAAGCTGCAGGCGAAGATCATCTGTGAAGGTGCCAATGGTCCCACCACGGCGACCGCAGATGCAATCCTCGAAGAGAAGGGCATCCTCGTGATTCCGGACATCCTCGCCAATGCAGGCGGCGTGACGGTGTCGTACTTCGAGTGGGTGCAGAATCGTGGTGGCTACTACTGGACCGAGGAGACGGTCAACACCCGCCTGGAGGAGATCATGACGCGCAGCTTCGGCGACGTGCGTGCGCTGGCGCGGCAGCACAAGGTGACCATGCGGACGGCGGCCTACATGCTGGCGATCTCGCGCGTAAGCACGGTGCACAAGTTGCGCGGTATCTACGCCTGATCGGTGGAACTCGTGCTGGCAGTGGTCGGTCGTGCGCACGACGCTGCGCTTGGCTCCGTCATCGCTGACTATGAGCGACGGGCGGCGCGCTATTGGCCGCTGACGGTGCGCGAGGTGAAGGACGCGGGCGGGCGCGGTCAGCCCCCCGCGGTGACCCGGCGACTGGAGGGGGAGCGGCTCCTCGATGCGTGTGCGCCCCGAGGTGACGTTGTCGCGTGCGACGAACGGGGCGCCATGATGACGAGCGCCGACTTCGCGGGCTGGCTTGGCCGGATCAGGGACGGCGCGGGCAGCATCACGTTTGTCATCGGTGGCGCCTTCGGACTCGATGACGCTGTCCGTGCGCGTGCGTCGAGAACGCTGGCAGTTGCCCCGTGGACGCTGCCGCACGAAATGGCGCGTCTCGTCCTGTCGGAACAGCTCTATCGGGCGGGGACGCTGCTTCGTGGCGAGCCGTATCACAAGTGAGCCCAGCGCACGCGACGAGCCGATTGGCGCTATCTTCGCTTCCGGTGGCTGGGGCGCGAGGATGCGCCCGGTGATGCCGTGGTCGTGGTCTGGAGGTCTTACGTGACGATGTTCGCCGGCGCAAGGCGCCAAGCACACCCGATGATTCATCCTGACGCGCCGCATCGCGCCGAGTCGCCACGATGTCGATGACCCCGGTCGTGGAGCGGCTGCCACTTGGGTTGGGCGCCCTTGCTGCCGCGGCACGGAGCGGCGGGCTGCCCGAAGGATACGTTGTCCCCGCGCCGCGGTCCGTGAGCGAGTGGGTGGAACGGATCGTGGTGTGCCGCGAGCCGATGATGGGCTATGGGTGGGCGGAGACACTCCGCGAGGCGATGCGTCCAAGTGGTGCCGCGGCTGCGCGCCTTGCGCGCGTGAGCGGCGGACAGGGAGTCGTGGTCACGACCGGGCAGCAGCCAGGGCTCTTCGGCGGCCCAATGTACACGTTGCTCAAGGCGCTCAGCGCACTGGCACTCGCTGACCGCCTCGAGGCCACGACCGGGATTCCGACTGCGCCCCTCTTCTGGGCTGCCACCGACGACGCCGACTTTGCCGAGAGCGCAACGACCTGGCTGCCGACAGGTGCCGCGCTGCAGGACGCGCGGATTGTGGATCAGCCCCCGGAAGGCACGATGATGTCGCACGCATTCCTGCGCGACACCGACGCCGTGACGGCGACGCTCAGGCGCGCTGCGGCTGGCGCCGCATGGCCCGAGCTTGTCCGAGCGGCGTGCGCGGCCTACGCGAATGGTGCGACGGTGGGGAATGCGTACGTCGAGTTGATGCGCGAGATGCTCATGCCGCTGGGGATCACAGTGCTCAACGCCGCACATCCCAGCGTGCGTCACCAGTCGGCGCCGCTGCTTCGGCGCGCACTTGCGGAGGCGGCGTCGATTGACGCTGAGCTGCAGGAACGGACAATCGCCTTGCGCAACGCCGGGTTCACGCCGCAGGTCGAGCTGTTGCCTGATCGCTCGCTGGTGTTCGTCGTTCGCAACGGTGTGAAGGAGCGGGCAACGATCTCTGGCGCGGCGGCGACGCTTTCACGTGTCTCGGACGATCTCCTCTCGCCAAACGTCCTGTTGCGACCAGTCGTGGAGCGGGCACTCTTGCCAACCGTTGCCTACATGGCTGGCCCCGGCGAACTGGCGTATTTTTCGCAGGTTGGCGCCGTCGCGAGTGCCCTGCGTGTTGCCATGCCGCTTGCCCTGCCGCGCACGAGCGTTCGCGTGATCACACCCGACGTGCAGGGGACACTCGCGAGGCATGGTGTGTCCGCTGACGCGATGCGCGACACCCGGGACCTCGTCAATTCACTCGCCCGCAGTCATACACCTGACGCAGCGATTGACGCGATTGCGGCACTCCGCGCGCAGATCCGCACCACTGCGAGTGCGATCGGTGCCTCGGCAACTGGCGTGACGACGGAGGCGCTTGGCGGCGCTGTCGCGCAGTTCTCGCATCGTGCGGATCGCCTCGAGCGTCGGGTGCTGGCATCGTCGAAGCGAACCATCGCGGAACAGCTCATGCGACTCGACAAGGCGCAGCAGCAGCTCTGGCCGCAGAACTCCCCGCAGGAGCGACTGGTCAATCCGTTGCCGTGGCTGGCTCGATATGGCCCTCCGCTCCTTGATCGAATGCATAAGGCGTGCGCGGAGGACGCGGCAGCGCTGCTGAATGGCGGCAACTGACGCCGAACCGGTGGCAGTCGCCGGTGCGGGCCGCCGCACGTCGGGTGCGGCACTGGTCGGCGCGGGGACTCTCATCAGTCGCATTCTCGGTTTCGCGCGCGACGCAGTTATCGCGCACGTGCTTGGCACGTCGACGGTCGCGGGTGCGCTGCGCGCGGCGCTCCGTATCCCGAATCTGCTCCAGAATCTCTTCGGCGAAGGCGCGCTCTCGGCGTCATTCATCCCGGTCTACGCGCGACTGCGCGCTGAGGGTCGAGACGAGGACGCGACTCGTGTGGCAGGTGCCGTCTTGACCCTGCTTGCGCTGCTGTCTTCGTCACTCGTTCTGGCGGGCGTGACATGGGCCGCGGAGCTGGTTGCGCTGCTCACGCCAGGCTTCGCCGCCGAGACACGAGCGCTCACGACCACACTCGTTCGCATCATCTTTCCCGGTGTGGGATTGCTGGTGCTTTCCGCGTGGTGCCTCGGCGTCCTGAACAGCCATCGGCGGTTTTTCCTGTCGTACGTGTCGCCGGTCATGTGGAACATTGCAATCATCGTCGCGGTGCTGTTCGGACCGCGCGCCAGCCTCGAAGACGCGGCTCGGCTTGTGGCGTGGGGGGCGTTGGTGGGAAGCGCGTTGCAGTTCCTTGTGCAGCTTCCCGCAGTGCTCGCGCTGGTGAAGGGAATGACGTTGGGTCCGTCGCTCGACGACCCTTCCGTGCGGACCGTGGCCCGGAATTTTGCTCCAGCACTGATGAGCCGCGGCGTGCTTCAGGTGAGCAGTTTCGTCGACCTGCAGTTCGCGACGATGCTCTCTGCTGGCTCGGTCGCGGCACTCGCCCTCGCGCAGTCAATCACCCTCCTTCCCGTCACGCTGTTTGGCACTGCGATCACGGCCGCTGCACTGCCTGGGATGTCGGCGGTGACCGGTGAGGTTGAAGCGCGACATGCGGCGTTGCGTTCACGGCTTTCGGCGAACCAACAGCGCATTGCCTACTTCATCGTCCCGTCCGCGGCGGGTTTCGTGTCGATTGGTGATGCGCTGGCTGCCGCACTATTCCGGTCGGGGCGTTTTGGGGCGTCCGACGCGACCTGGCTCTGGGCGATCCTCGCAGGCGCGGCGCTCGGCCTGCTCGCCTCGACCCTGGCCCGACTTTACAGTTCCGCGTTCTTTGCGCTGCAGGATACGGACACGCCATTTCGCTTTGCGCTTGTGCGCGTGGCTGTCGGTATCGTGCTGGCGTATCTGCTCGGCGTCCGGATGCCGGGCTGGATCGGCATCGACGCGCAGTGGGGCACGGCGGGGCTGACTCTGGCGAGTGGCGTGGCCGGATGGAGCGAGTTCGCCCTGCTGCGAAGGGGGCTGAGGCGGCGCATTGGGGCATTGCCCGGAATGATGCCCCTGATGCTTCGGCTCTGGTCGGCGTCGGTCGCCGCCGCGATCGCGACGTGGGCCGTCAGGCTCGCGTGGCTCGGCCCGCGTGCCGTGCCGGATCGCATGGAGTCCGTGGCGATGGTGGCGCTCTTCGCGGCGGCGTACGGTGGGATCACGCTGATGATCGGTATTCCCGAGGCAGTTGCGCTCCGGAACCGGGTTCGCCCGACGCGACGCCGGGGCGGTTGACGCCGCTGCTGGTAGATTTGAGCATGACAGAAATGCCCCGCGTCGTCGCAGGAAAGCTTGCGCACCTCCCGGATTCTCCAGGCGTCTACCTCTGGAAGGATGCAGCGGGGCAGGTGCTGTATGTCGGAAAAGCGAAGAGTCTCCGCTCGCGCGTCAGGAGCTATTACGCGACTGATCATGCGGAAAGCGTCAAGACACGGCACCTCGTGCGCCTGATTGCCGATCTCGACACCATCGTGGTGCCGTCGGAGGCGCACGCGCTGATTCTCGAGAACAACCTCATCAAGGAATATCGCTCGCGATTCAATATCGCGTTGCGCGATGACAAGTCGTATCCGTACATCAAGGTGACCGTCCAGGAACCGTACCCTCGCGTCTTCGTGACGCGTCGCTTTGAGGCGGACGGCGCAAGGTACTTCGGGCCGTACACCGATGTCGGCGCGATGCGCCGTGCACTGAACGTCGTCAAGCGCCTCTTCAGTGTCCGGTCGTGCCGGTACGACATGCCGGCGGAAATGCCGGAGCGAGCGTGCCTTGACTGGCATATCGGCCGGTGCAAGGCCCCCTGTGTCGGGTTGCAGACGCTGGACGAGTATCGCGCCATGACGGATGACGTCGTGCGCTTTCTCGATGGGAACCCCGACCAGGTCACGGACAAGGTTCGCGAACTCATGGAGCGCGCGGCTGCCAACCTCGAGTTCGAGCGCGCTGCCGAGCTGCGCGATGCCCTGCTGAAACTCGAGACGATCGAGGAGCCAACGGCTGTCATGCAGGTTGATGGCGGCGACCGCGATGTCCTCGGCTTCGCGCGGGATGGCGACGATGCCTGCGTTGCGATCCTGAGGATCCGCAACGGCAAGCTGCTCGCGCGCGACCACCGCTACCTCGGCAACGTGGATGGTGAGCCGGATGACGACATCCTCATTGCGTACCTGCTGCAGCACTACCAGCACCAGTCGGAACGCGCGCGGGAAGTTCTGCTGCCGTTTGCGCTCGCGGAACTGGACATCGTCGAGACGTCACTCGCGACGGTACGGCTCCTCGTGCCGCAGCGTGGGGCCAAGCGCGAGTTGATGGACCTCGCGATGCAGAACGCGAGACACCTGCTGGAAGAATTGAGGCTCACGAGCGACGAGAGTGATGAACGTGCCAGCGATCCGGTGTATGACCTGCAGCGGGAGCTCGGGTTGCCGGTGGTTCCGCGGAGCTTCGTCTGTTTCGACATTTCGCACGCGCAGGGCCGCGACACGGTGGCAAGCATGGTCTGGTTCGAGAACGGCCGGCCGAAGCGTTCAGAGTACCGGAAATTCAAGGTCGAAGGCACGTGGGGGAACGATGATTTCGCGTCCATGAACGAAGTGGTCACGCGGTACTTTTCCCGTCGGATGGCTGATGGCAATGCGCTGCCGGACCTTTGCGTGATTGATGGTGGCAAGGGACAATTGCACGCGGCGCAGGACGCCCTGGCTGCAATCGCGCTTGGCCAGCTGCCGCTGGCCAGCCTCGCGAAGAAGGAGGAAGAGGTCTTCCTGCCCGGACGGAGCGAGTCACTTCGTCTCTCGCGCCGTTCCCCAGGTTTGCGACTCCTGCAGATGGCGCGCGATGAGGCCCACCGCTTCGCCGTCACGTTTCAGCGCGCGCGGCGCGCAAAGCGTACTGTGTCATCGCAGTTGCTGGAAATTCCCGGAGTCGGACCGTCGCGCCGGCGTGCATTGATTCAGGCGTTTGGCAGCGTGCAGGGCGTTCGTGATGCGAGCGTCGAGGCGATCGCGGATGTCCCGGGTTTCTCCCTCGCGATGGCGCGAAAGGTGCTCGGCGGCCTCGGCGTCGAATTGCCTGGCGAGGCGGCGCAAGACGGGGTTGTTTCAGGCGACGGCGCGACTGGCGACGCGCAGATGGCCACCGACGATTCACATGCAGTTCAACCGACACCTACACCCCCTGCCGCATGACCGCAGAGTACCCCGCAGCATCATGGAGTCTGTACTGCAGCGCCTGTGACGCGACCGCCAGCGGTGATGCGCTTGCCGCGCTCTGCCCAGCCTGCGGCCAGCCATGGTTGACGAGCGTCGAGCTGTCGCCCGATCGAGACCGGGCGGTTGACCTGCATGCGCGAGGGTTGTGGCGGTACCGGAGCGCATTGCCGGTACGTCCTGGCGAGCCTGTTGTTGCCCTGGGTGAAGGCTGGACGCCAATGATCGAGACGCCGCGGCTCGCAGGCGAACTGGGCCTGCGGCGGTTGTGGATCAAGGACGAGGGGCAGAACCCGACGGCCTCATTCAAGGCGCGTGGAATGGCGCTCGCGATTACGCGTGCCCGTGCCTTCGGCGTGAAGGGCGTGACGGTCCCGACGGCGGGCAATGCGGGGGCGGCGCTCGCAGCATATGCGGCGGCCGCCGGTGTGCCTGTGCGTGTGTACGCACCGCGCACCACGCCACCGCCGATTCTCGACACGGTCCTTGCCTTTGGCGCCGAGCTGATTCTGGTCGAGGGCCACATTGGCGACGCCGGTCGCGAGGCCCGTGCCTACGCAGCGGAGCATGGCTGGTTCGACGTGTCCACGCTCCGCGAGCCGTATCGCGTCGAGGGCATGAAGACCATGGGCTACGAGATGGCCGAACAGCTCGGCTGGCGCCTGCCGGACGCCTTCGTGTATCCGACGGGCGGCGGTGAGGGGACGATAGGGATCTGGAAAGCGATCGCCGAGATGCAGAAGGCGGGCTGGATTGACCCGGACGCTCGCCGACCGAAGGTGATCGTCGCCCAGGCAGCTGGATGTGCGCCAATCGTCCGCGCTTTTGCGGCTGGCGAAGCGCATGCCATGCCGTGGATCGATCCGGTGACCTACGCGAGCGGGCTCCGCGTCCCGGCGCCGCTCGGTGATCGGCTGCTCCTGCGTGCGCTCCGAGAAAGCGATGGCGCGGCAGTTGCTGTGTCGGAGGAGGTGATGCGAGCCGAGACGGCACGTCTGGCCGCAGCGACGGGTATAGATGCTGCGCCCGAGGGTGGGTGTGCTCTGGCAGCGCTCGAGACGCTCGTCGCCCAGGGGGTGCTGGGCGCGGACAGCGAGGTGGTGCTCTTTAACACCGGCAGTGGCGCGAGCTATCGGTGGCGGGCGTGAACGACCGGCCGAGGGCCCGCCGTCTCCGTCCGATGCGCGGGGTATATTTTGGGTCCGCATTTCCAGTCGTGCAGCAGTGAAGTACCATGCCGAGCCCGCCGAGCCGGGCTCTACAATTCGATCTCCGGAGAAATCTCGAATGTCTTTCAGGACCCTTCGCGGCGGCATGCGTCGTTCGATGGCAGCGCTCGTCGTTCTGGCGAGTTCGCTTGGCGCGCAAGCACCGAAGTGTGAGATCCAGATCCAGACGCAGGCGAAGCTGCTTCCGGCAAGCCTGATGTTCAATAGCGTCTTCAAGCAGAATGCGACGCAGGCAGACAAGGCGAAGGCACTGTCTTCAACCGTGAAGGCATTGACTGACGACGTGACCGGCTTCCCGGCCACCGCGTTGCCTGGACGACACTTCCTGCTCGCGCAGTCGTTTCTCGTCTGGATGGACCAGCCTGGAATCGGGCTGACCGAGCCGCGCGGCAAGATCGGCTACACGGCCAACCCGACCGGCACGGTGGACCTCACAGCCGTCCTTGATTCCACGTTCGATGCACTGCGCGTGCTGAAGCCGGAGTGCAGCGACTCGCTCAAGCTGTATACGAATGGCATCTGGGGACAGCTGATCAACAAGGCGGTGACATTCACCAACACGCAGCAGCTGGACTCGGCTGACCTCTACGCGCGTCGGTCGATGTGGTTCGACAGCACGCAGTTCTACGCATACAACATCATGGCGAACATCGCCATCGTGAAGGAAGACACCACCGGCATGCTCGAGTGGTTTGCGAAGACGATCGACGTGACGGCAAGCAATCGGGACACCAATGCGGTCAAAGTCCGCGATGGGATGCTGCAGAACCTCGCATCGTTGTACGCAGGAATGGCATCAGCAGTGACGGGGGACAAGGCCGATTCCTTCAAGAAGTCGGCTATCGCCACGTACCGGCGCTACCTCGGCTTCTACCCGAACGACCTGACGACGAAGCTGCGAATCCTTCGGCTCGATGGCACGCAGCTCGACAGCGCAGCCGCCAATCGGTTCGTGGACGAAGTTCTCGCGAATCTCGATGGCGTCACTGATGCGCAGTTGACCGACGCTGGCGGTGAGATGACGAAGCTCAAGTTCTACACCTCAGGAATGCGTCTGTTCGACGCGGCGCTGAAGAAGAATCCGTACAGCCGGGACGGCCTGTACAACACCGCGGTCGCGCTGAACAACGTGGAGCGGTTCGACGAGATCCGGCCGTTCTTCGTCAAGCTGCGCGAGATCGATCCGAACAACGCCGGCATCTACTCGCTCGCCCGCAACATCCAGGCGGCGCGAAAGCTCGCGGTGCAGACCCGGGCCAACAAAGGAGTGCGGCCACGCGCCGGTCAGACGATCATGCTCAACCCGGCCCAGCAGGCACAGATCAGGGTCTTCAATGATTCGCTCATCTACTACACGCAGCTGATCCAGAACCTGCACCCGACGGTGGACGTTCGCAGCTTCACGCCAACCGCCGATGGCGCGAAGTTCGGCGCGGTTGTGCAGGTCGCGCCGGACAAGCCGGCCACGGCGTTCCGCATCGTGGTCGAGTTCCTCAATGCCGCAGGAACCGCAGTTGCGACAGAGACTGCGCAGACGAAGCAGATCAACGCCGGCAGTTTCGACCAGATCTCGGTGGACGGCAAGGGCGCGGGTATCGTGGCGTTTCGCTATCGAGTGATGAAGTAGCGAAGCGATGAGCGTGGAAACGTCGGAAGTCGCTGTCAATCATTGACTTCCGGCACTCCATCTCGTATTCTTGTTGAGCCGCGCCCCCGGTCTCCGCGGGGCGCGGTTTCGCATTGGTGGATGGGGCTGGGACTGGATCGACCGGGGGCGGTATGGTGCGTGTGGCGGCCGTCGAGGACGGACAGATCGGGGCAGCGTTGGGGATCGTTCGCGGCACGGAGCTCCGTGCAGTCAATGGCCGCGTCATTGACGATTTCCTCGACTGGGAGTTCCTCACGGCGGATGAGGAATTCACGGTGGATGTCCGGCAGCCTGACGGCAGTGAACACACCTGGCAGGTCGTGCGTCCGGAAGGCGCCTCGCTCGGCTTGGAGCTCGAGCCGCCGACGATTCGTCGCTGTGCGAACCGCTGCGAGTTCTGCTTCATCGAAGGGCTGCCAAAGGGACTGCGCAAGCCCCTGTACATCCGCGATGACGACTACCGGCTCTCCTTCGCCTACGGCAACTTCGCCACGCTCTCGAATGTGAAGGAGCGAGATATCGCCCGGATCATCGAGTACAGGTTGTCGCCCCTGTATGTGTCCGTGCACGCGACTCCATGGGACGCACGGAAGGTCCTGCTGAACAATCCCAGAGTTCCGAACATCGTGGAGCAGCTGACCCGGCTCGCGGCAGGTGGCATTCAGTTTCACGGGCAGATGGTCATCGTGCCGGGTCTGAATGACGGGCCGGTGCTCGAGCAGTCGCTGACCGATCTCTGGAACCTCGCTGATGCGGTGATCTCTGTCGCGCTCGTGCCGGTCGGGCTGACGCAGTTCTCGCATCTCTACACAGGCAAGAGCATGGATCGTGAGGCGGCGCGCGAATTGCTCGCCATCGTGGGGCGATGGGAGGCGCGGGGGTTGGCTGAGCGTGGCGACCGGTGGGTGTACGGGTCCGACGAGCTGTATCTGCTCGCTGACGAACCGCTTCCTCCGCCTGCGCACTACGGCGACTTCCCGCAAATCGAAAACGGCGTTGGTGCGGTGACGTCACTGCGCGATCGTGTGGCATCGGGCCTTTCGCGGCTGCCTCGCCTTGATGGGAAGCGGATTGCCGTCGTGACGGGTACGAGCATGGCGCCCCTGATGCCGGACCTGCTGGCGAGCATTTCGGTCGCAACTGGCGCCTCGTTCGAGCTGCTGCCCATCGACAATTCACTGTTCGGCCCGACCACGACGACCGCTGGTCTGCTCGTCAGCGACGACATTCGTCGCGCGCTGGCCGATCGCACGGATTTTGACCTCGCGCTGATTCCCGCCGAGTGCATCAACGAGAACGGCGTCTTCCTTGACGACACGTCATTCATCGCGCTGCGCGAAGAATTCCCGTTCCCGGTTTTTCCCTCGTACGATTTCATCGACGTGCTGGAGGCGGAATCAGCCGTCGGTTCGTCTTACCGGAGTGCTGCGTGAGTATCCCCATTGTCGCCCTCGTCGGACGCCCGAATGTGGGCAAGTCGGCGTTGTACAATCGAATCATCGGCGACAGGCATGCCGCCATCGTGAGTGAGGTCGCCGGGACGACCCGTGACCGGCATTTCGGTCGTGCCACCTGGAACGGGCGCGATTTCTGGCTGGTGGACACCGGTGGCTTGCCGGAAGACACACTCGACCCGATGGACGTTGAAATCAAGCGGCAGGTGAAGGAAGCCATCGCCGAGGCTGACCTGTTGCTGTTCGTGACCGACGCGAAGATGGGCCTTGTGCCATCGGACGTGAAGGTCGCTGACCTGATGCGCGAGAGTGGCAAGCCCTGGTTGCTCGTTGCCAACAAGTGCGACGAGTTCGGGACGATTGCTCACTTCGAGTTCTACTCACTCGGTGCGGGTGACCCGTTCGCGGTGTCCGCACAGAACAGCGCGGGCATCGGTGATCTGCTCGATGCCGTGACCGAGAGGCTCCCGGAAGGGATGGAGGAGGAGCCGGACGCGTTGCGCGTCGCGGTGATTGGCCGACCGAATACCGGCAAGTCGTCGATCGTCAACCGGCTGCTCGGTGAAGACCGTCTGGTCGTCACTGACGTGGCCGGCACGACGCGCGACGCGATTGACAGTCCGATGGTGTACCACGGTCGCAGGCTGATCTTCGTGGACACGGCCGGGCTGCGGCGACCGACGCGCGTTGATGACGGGATCGAGTTCTACTCGACGCTGCGAACCCGCCGTGCAATCGAGCGTGCTGAAATCTGCGTGCTGGTACTCGACGCGACGCTTGGATTGGAGAACCAGGATCTCAAGATCGCGTCGCTGGCGTTCGAGGACGCAGGACGTGGTTTGATCGTCGTCGTGAACAAGTGGGACCTGAAGGAAGAGAAGGGCGACAAGACCGCAGCGCACTTTCAGCGAGACGCTGGAGAGAAGGTCCCGTATCTGAAGTTCGTGCCATTCATCTTCACGTCGGCGCTGTCGGGTCAGCGCGTGACGAAGATCCTCGATATCATCCTCCAGGTAGAGGCGGAGCGGCAAAAGCGCATCACGACGTCGGAGATCAACCAGACGCTGGAAGAACTGGTTGCGCGGCGACAGCCGCCACAGGCGGCAGGGCGCGAGATCAAGTTGAAGTACGCCACGCAGGTCGAGGTTGCACCACCAGCGATCGGCGTCTGGGGCAACCATCCCGAGCTCGTGCAGGAACATTACGTTCGCTATCTGCACAATGGCTTTCGTGCCGCGTATGGCTTTACGGGCAATCCCCTGCGAATCCTCATGAAGCGGAAGGGCGACTGATGCCTCCGGTGCTCGGGTTGGTCATCGCGTATCTCGTTGGCTCGATCCCGTCGGCGTATCTCGCTGGAAAGGCGAAGGGCGTGGATCTGCGGACAGTGGGCAGTGGCAATCTTGGTGCGACGAATGTCTTCCGGACGCTTGGGTGGAAGATCGGGCTGGCCGTGTACATCGCGGATTGCCTGAAGGGATTCCTGCCCGTGGCGCTACTTCCTGGTGCGGCCGGGACGACGGAGATCGGTTGGCGCATTGCCTACGGGGTCGCCGCGATCGCAGGGCATGTGAAGCCCGTATTCCTCCTCGGCAGGGGGGGAGGAAAGGGGGTGGCCACCGCGTCCGGTGTGTTCCTCGCACTGGCGCCGGCGGCGATGCTGTTCTCGATGCTCAGCTTTGCGGGGATCGTCGCCGCAACGGGCTATGTGTCGCTGGGTTCCCTGGTATCTGCGGTGGTACTCGTCGCGGCGGTCGCGCTGCGCGGAACCGGTGGGCTGCCGCTGCTCGTCACGGTCGCGCTCGTGGCGTCGTTCGTCTTCTGGACACATCGCGCGAATATCTCGCGCTTGCGCGCCGGGACTGAGCATCGCTTCGGGAAACGCGGCAAGTCGTCCGGCGGCGGGAACGTGCCGCAGGCCCCGGCCCGATGACGCACGCGACCGTTGTCGGTGCGGGCGCGTGGGGCACTGCGCTGGCTGATCTTGTGGCGAGAAATGGGCAGCGCACCGTACTGTGGGCGCGCGAGACCGACGTGGTAGCCGACATCAACGCGAATCACACGAACTCCCGCTTTCTGGCGGGCGCTCCGCTTGCTCCCGCATTGCTCGCGACCTCCGACCTGGAAGCGGCCGTATCGGACGCGTCAACCATCACATTCGTCGCACCGTCGCATGTGCTGCGTCACGTGATTCGCAGCTGTGCACACGCGGTTCGCGACGATGCGATCCTGGTGGTGGCGACGAAGGGAATCGAGCGTGATTCCTTCGCGCTCATGACCGACGTCGTTGCGGAGGAGCTGCCGGGTCGGCCGGTCGTCGCATTGAGCGGCCCGAGCTTCGCCGCCGAGGTCGCGATGCGGCAGCCAACGGCCGTCGTCGCAGCAAGTCGTTTTGAGTCGGCGGCACTCCGTACCCAGCAGCTCTTCTCTTCGCCGGAGTTCCGCGTCTACACGCAGCGCGACGTCGTCGGTGTCGAGCTCGGCGGTGCACTGAAGAACGTGATGGCGGTCGCCACTGGCGTTCTGGACGGCCTTGGACTTGGCTTCAATCCGCGTGCGGCGCTGATTACACGTGGGTTGGCAGAGATGACGCGGCTGGGCGTGGCGTTGGGCGCCGAGCCGCGGACGTTCGCGGGACTGGCCGGCATGGGCGATCTGGTGTTGACATGCACGGGGTCGCTGAGCCGGAATCGGACCGTCGGTGTCGAGATAGGTCAGGGTCGGTCCGTGTCGGAGGTGCTGGGAGCGCGGGAGACAGTGGCCGAAGGCGTGGTCACGACGCAAAGTGCGCACGCACTTGCGTTGTCTCGAGGGGTGGAAATGCCAATTGTCCGGACGATGCACCGCATCCTTTTCGAGGCGATGCCGCCGAGAGATGCCATTGCCGAACTGATGGCGCGCGCGCTGCGCGCGGAGAGCGACTGATGGCTGTTGCATCTCGGGATCCCGTACAGGAGTTCTTTTCTATCGGCGAGGTCTGCTCGCTGACGGAATTGAAGCCGCACGTGCTGCGGTACTGGGAGGGGCAATTCCGGTTCTTGAGCCCGGCAAAGAACCGCTCGGGGAATCGTGTGTACCAGCGGCGAGAAGTCGAGCTGATTCAGCTCGTGAAGCGTCTCCTGTACACCGACAAATACACGATTGAAGGGGCGAAACGCCGGCTGGACGAGTTGCGCAAGGAAGGCGAGCTGCGATCCAGCGCGCGTCACGCGCTGGAGACCGCCACCTGGCAGAGCATCGAATCTGAGCTCCGCGAAATCCTGCGTCATCTTTCCGCTCCGATCGCTCGGGCCGAATGATGGTGCGAGCGGCGTGCGTGATCCCTGCCTATCAAGCTGCGGTGACCATCGCCGCCGTGATCGAGGGGGTCCGCGCGTCGCGCTCTGACATGCCGGTCATCGTGGTCGACGATGGCTCGACGGATCAGACCGCGACGGCGGCTGCACGTGCCGGAGCAGACTTCGTCGTCCGTCACCCCGGGAACCGGGGAAAAGGGGCAGCGCTGCAGACGGGATTCCGTGAGGCACTCCTCCGCGTGCCGACGATTGATGCCCTCGTCACGATGGATGCCGATGGTCAGCATGATCCCGCATCACTTCCCGCTTTGCTGCGCCTGCTTGCGGACTCCGACCTCGTCATCGGGACGCGTCGTCGCCGGGGTAGCAGCATGCCGCTCCATCGCAAGCTCGCAAATGCCCTCTCGACCCGCGCAATCGCGTGGTGCGCCGGACAGCCGATCCGCGACGCGCAGTGCGGCTTCCGGGGGATCCGGCGCACGTTGCTCGAACGCGTGCCGCTCGTGGGCGATCGCTACGAGGCGGAAACGTCGTTCGTCATCCGCGCAGCGCGCGCAGGCGCTATCATCGCTCAGGTTGAAATCCCAACGCGCTACGGTCCACCGAGCCATTTCCGGCCACTGCGAGACGCAGCGCGCGTGATCGCCACGATCTGGTCCCACCGTCCATCCCGTACGCCCGCATGCGACTCCTCTGCACCAATGACGACGGCATCCTCGCCCATGGTCTCGACTGCCTGGTCCGTGCCGCCGAACCGCTCGGGGAGGTAACAGTTGTTGCACCGGATCGCGAACAGAGCGCAACCAGCCACTCGCTGACGCTGCACCATCCGCTCCGTCCGGTTCGTCGCGGCGACCGGAGGTGGCAAGTCGACGGGACCCCGACCGACTGTGCCATGCTGGCGATCGAGGCGCTGATGCCGGAGCGCCCGGATTTCGTGCTGAGCGGAATCAACCATGGCCACAACATGGGTGAAGACGTGCTCTATTCTGGCACGGTTGCGGCAGCGATGGAGGGCCTTTCCCTCGGAGTGCCGGCGATCGCTCTCAGTTTCGCGGGCGGTGACCTGCGCTCCGACATGAGCAAGCTCGATGAGCTGGTGACGCCGCTGACGGATCTGCTCGGTCACTTGATGGGCCTCGAGATGCCGCGCGGCACCCTGCTCAACATCAACCTTCCGCCGCGTCGTGGAACCGAGGTGGCTGGCGTTCGACTGACGCGACTGGGTCGGCGCGCCTACTCCAACGCGATCGCCAAGATGCAGGATCCTTGGGGGCGGCCAATCTATTGGATCGGTGGGGGATCAATCTCCTGGGAGGGCGACCACGACTCGGACTTCCGGGCCGTACAGGACGGTTACATTAGCGTGACTCCTCTCCACCTCGACCTCACACATCACGCCATGCTCGACGCGTCGCATACCTGGTGGCGAGCGCCCTGATGACGGTGCACGAGCTCCGTGGCCCGCGACGTCGTCTCATCGAGACGCTTCAGGCGAATGGCATTCGTGACCTGGCGGTGCTGCGGGCATTCGACGAAGTGCCACGGCATCTGTTCGTGCCCACCGGTGTTCGCCACAACGCGTACGAGGACGCCGCGCTACCCATCGGGTCGGGACAGACTATCTCGCAGCCGAGTATCCACGCGCTCTATCTCGATGTGCTCGGACTGACCGGGAACGAGCGCGTGCTCGAGGTGGGTACTGGCTCAGGGTTCCAGACCGCGTTGCTGGCGCGTCTGGCGGCGCAGGTTTTCACGATCGAGCGTGTGCAAGTGCTGATGGACCGTGCGAAGGATGTCCTGAAAAGCCTTGGGATGAACAACGTATCGTTCCTCGTTGGCGACGGGACCATTGGCTGGCGCGAATACGGACCGTATGACGCTATTCTCGTGGGCGCGGGTTCGCCGACGGTGCCGCAACCACTGGTTGACCAGCTCGCGGTGGGAGGTCGCCTCCTCTGCCCGGTTGGTGATCGCGCGAAACAGGAAGTGCTGCTTGTCACGCGAGAAATCTCCGGTGTGCGCACCACAACGATCACAGATGCCCGCTTTGTGCCGCTCCTTGGCACGCATGGTTGGGCCTAGGAAGTGCATCCGTGACCGCTGAGGTCGGCCACATCACGCCCACTGGCACGGTGTTGCACGTCATCGTGCATGGTCGCGTGCAGGGCGTGGGTTTCCGCTGGTTCGTTCGGACCGAAGCGCGGCGGCTGGGGCTGGCCGGATGGGTGCGAAATCTTCCTGATGGCACCGTCGAGATGCGCGCGTCGGGCATTGCGCAGTTCCTTGCCGCGTTGGAGCAGGCGATCCAGCACGGGCCCGAGAGCGCGGCAGTGACAAAGCTTGTGCACGTCGAGACGCCGGCGCCGGATGCCCGTACCGACACTCCGTACCCATTCATCATCCTCCGCTGATGTCCGCGTCCCCCGAAGCACAGGAGCGTTTGCGAGCGCTCGTCAGGCAAGTCAAGAACTATCCGAAGCCCGGCATCAACTTCCGGGATATCACGCCACTCCTCGGTGATCCCTCGGCCTTTCCGCTGGCGGTCGTGAACCTGATCACGCCCTGGCGTGACGCGGGGATTACGCACGTCATCGGCATGGAGAGCCGCGGCTTCATCTTCGCGGCACCTGTCGCGCTTGGGCTTGGCGCTGGCTTCGTGCCGCTGCGCAAGCCGGGCAAACTGCCGCGGACCGTGGTGCGAGAGGCATACGCGCTCGAGTACGGAACGGATGCGCTCGAGATGCACGCAGATGCCCTGCCGCCGGGCGCGCGCGTTCTGATCATCGATGATGTGCTCGCGACCGGCGGCACCGCTCATGCGGCTGCGCAAATCGTCCGCAACGTGCAGGCGCTCGTGATCGGCTTCGGCTTTCTGATCGAGTTGCCGGATCTGGCCGGACGAAACCTGCTCCCCGGTGCGAAGGTCGAGTCGGTTCTGACGTTTTGAGCGCGGCCCGACACCGCGCACACATCATGCACGCTGGCGGCCGCCCGAGGGACGCTGCCCGGCGGAGTGTCTTGACGTGGCCCGAATCGGGATGAAGGCCAATCAGCGGCGCTCGATGGGCTGACGTTCGGCGCCTCGACCGCTATTTTTGAAGTTGGCCCCCGTAGCTCAGGTGGATAGAGCAGCAGTTTCCTAAACTGTTGGCCGGGCGTTCGAGTCGCCCCGGGGGCATTGCAGCATCAGTCAGGACGGCGCATGCCGCATCGTAAGTGCCAGCGTCCCGACCCGGGTGGTCGCCGCTGTAAACGGCCGCGAGGCCGAAATCGGGTGGGCACGCTCGAGGTCCCGTCGATCCGGCTCGCGGCGTCGCCTCGCTGACGCACCGGAGGGCACCGGCGTCAGCTAGACAAACGCACCGATGCCGGTGATGGCTCGCCCGACGACGAGGGCAGTCATCTCGTTCGTGCCCTCGTATGAGTAGATGGCTTCTGCGTCGGCAAAGAGACGTGCGGCGCCGTGCTCGAGCAGCACACCGTTGCCGCCCATCAGCTCGCGCGCGAGTTGCACCGTCTCCCGGCAGTGTGCAGCGCAGAACTGCTTGGCCAGCGAGGTGTGTGCGTCAGTCGCGAGGCCTGCGTCCTGCAAACGTGCCACGCGCAATGCCATCCCGAGCATCGCCGTCACGTTCCCGAGCATCTTCACAAGCATCATCTGCACGAGCTGGAAGCCGGCAATCGGCCGACCGAACTGTTCCCGCGCGCCTGCGTAGCGGAGCGCATGCTCATACGCGCCCATGGCGCAGCCAACGGCCTGGAATGCAACGCCGATTCGTGCGGCGCCGAGTACACGAGCTGTGTCGGCGAAGCTGCGCGCATGCACCAGACGGTCAGACTCGGCAACGCGCACATCGGTGAGCGTGATCCAGCCGGAGGCGAGTGATCGCTGGGAGATCTTGCCCGACATGAGTCGCGCAGCGTAGCCCGGCAGCGTCGTTCGCACGATGAACCCTTTGACCTGATCATCGGCCTCGTCGCGCGCCCAGATGACGACGATATCGGCGAACGTCGAGTTGCCGATCCATTTCTTCTCCCCTCGCAAAATCCATCCATCGCCATCGCGCCGGCATCGTGTTGCCAACCCTCGCGCAACGCCGCTGCCGGCGTCTGGCTCGGTGAGCCCGAAACATCCAATCGTCGTGAATCGCCTCAGGCCGTCCAGCCATTCCTGCCGCTGGTCGTCAGAGCCGAGCAGTGCAATCGATCCCAGGCACAATCCACCGTGCACGCCGTAGTAGCTCGCCATCGATGGGTCCACTCGTGCGAGTTCAAGCGAATACAGCCCGTCGAGAACAGCCCGGTTCGTGCTCGTTGAATCGAAGTAGTGCCTGAGCGGATCGAGAGCATGAAACCCCGCAAGCGCGTCATGATAGAACACCCCTCGATCCCAATGGTCGTCGGCGACGGGCGCGATGTCACGCTCGAGTACGCCGCGCATTGCAAGTCGGCGGTTGTTCTCGTCCGTCGTGAGTGTGTCGAACCATCCATAGAGATCGATCGGAAGCGTTGTCGCTGGCGTCATGTGTTGCACACAGTGTGTCGGAAGGCGGACGAGCCCCGGTAATGGTCAGGCTCGGCAAGGTGGCGGGATCGCGTGTGCATGCTCGTGCAATTCAATGGCAAACGAGATGTAACGGGCCGATGCCCTCATCGGGAAGAGCCGGGAGTCCAGGTCCCGATACGGCTATGGCCTTCTGTCCCATAGTCGTGCGATCTCTGCGCCGGGCAGGGGGGCAGGTGCTGCCTGCAGGCCTCCCAGCCACGCGGCGTGACCGAGCAGCTTCGCAGGGCTCCAACCGCCGTCGCGCAGCGCCGAAAGCGACGTGTCTCCGTTCGACTTGCTGAGCTTCACGCCATTCGCGTGTACGACGAGCGGATGGTGCAGGTAGATCGATTCTTCGCTGTGCCCCATCGCACGCGCGAGAAGGATCTGCCGACCAGTTGATTGCAGCAGGTCATCGCCTCGAATGACGACGTTCGCGCCGTGTCGCAGGTCATCGACGACAACGGAGTACTGATACGTCCACTGTCCGTTGCGGTCGCGGAGCAGGAGATCGCCGCATTGGCTCGCCGGAACCTGGACGCAGGGACCGTGACGAACATCCTCAAAGCGCACAGCCGAACCATCGAGTCGTATCCGCCGAGCCAGCGTGGCCTCGGCGGGCACGCGCGCATCGCGACAGGACCCTGGATACCGCGTCTCGCCTGCCGCCTCGTTCGCCATGGCGTGTGTCGCGACATCGCGACGGGAGCACCGGCAGGCATAGATTCTTCCTGTGCGGTTCAGGGCATCGAACGTGGCCTCATAGACCGCTCCGTCCTCGGACTGACGGAGTGGCTGAGGAAGCCCGAGTCGGGCGTTGTCTGGTTCCAGCCCGAGCCACGCCAGATCATCGAGAATCGCCGCATCGAAGCGGGCCCGGCACCGCAGCCGGTCATGATCCTCGATCCGGAGCAACACTGATCCGCCGAACGCGCGCGCGATGCCCCACACGTAGACCGCGCTCACCGCGTGCCCGAGGTGCAGCCCGCCTGTCGGCGCCGGGGCGAATCTCGTCCGCCAACCCACCGACAACCGATTCGCCAGTCGCGTTTGGAGTGCCGCGAGTTGAGCTTCACTGAAGGGAACCGTCACACTGTACGAATCTGCCGTCCGGCGAGAATCCACACAATACATGCCACGAGACACCATGGCGTACGACAAGGCCTATTTTGACAAATGGTATCGCAGCCGAACGCATCGCGTGCGTTCGCCAGCGCAGATCGAGCGCATCGTGCGCTTCGCTCTGTCCGCAGCAGAGTACGTGCTCGATCGTCCGGTGCGGACGGTACTCGACGTTGGCGCAGGCGAGGGCCACTGGCAGCCAATACTGAAGTCGCTCAGGCCTCGCCTTCGGTACGTCGGTGTCGAACCCAGTGAGTATGCGGTGCAACGTTTCGGATCACGTCGCGGCCTTCGACTAGGCTCCGTCGAGCGTCTCAGCGACCTCCATCTGCACGAGGAGTTTCCCGCCGGTTTCGATCTCGTGGTATCGTGCGGGGTGCTGAACTATGTGCCGACTCGCCTGTTCGCGACGGCTGTTGAGGAACTGCAGATGCACACCGGCGGCATCGCATGGCTCGAAGTCTTCACAAGGGACGACGAAATCGAAGGCGACATCCATGCGCTTCGACCTCACAGTGCGAAATGGTATCGCGAGCGCTTGCGGAACGCGGGGTTCGTCACCTGCGGCATGCATCTCTACGCGCCGAAGGACCTGGCCATCGGGCTGACGGCACTCGAGTCAGGCCCCGTCGAATAGCCTCACGGTGGCAGTGACCACGCACCGACCGTAAGCGAATGTTTCCGGATTCATTCCCGAAATACGGGACGAAGCGTGTCGTTGCCACGGTTTCGGTCATGAAGCGCGTCTGCTAATGTGAGAAACGGATGTGCACCGAGTCGTGCGCGCAGAATTGCGCATGCAAGCGACCTCTTCCAAGATTAGGAAAGCTTTATACATTCTGGGTGTGAGTCCCCTTCAGCCCGGAACCGGCTCACATACAAATTGCAGATGTCCTCGAGTGTCAGCGCTGTTTCTCGTTTCCGCATGACAGCCGTGCTTGGACTCGCCGAGCGCATGGGTGGATCGGTCCTTATGGCAGCTCGCAGCGACACCGTCACGCTCTCAGGCTTTGTTGGTGCGTCGCGCCTTGCGTGGACGGGAGCGCATCCGTGGCACATGGGTGAACGCGTGTGGAGTACAACGAATCCGCGACTCGACACATGGATCGCCCTGCTGCACACGCTCAATTTGGACCCGACACCGGTTGTCGTCTCAGCGCTGTGCGCCGATTTCGAAGGCGATCAATGGTCGATGCCCGGCGTTCACCCGGCGGACTTGTGGACCAGTTACGGCATCGTTGTCGAGGATTTGTGTGTCTGGCGTCCGCTGCTGGCGCACTTTGTGGAACAGCTCGACCGCGGGCATGCGGTTCTCGTCGAGGTGGATGAGTTTCACCTGCCTGACATGGTCGGAAGCAGCTACCAGCGTGTGCATGCGAAGACAGTCATCGCCGTGACGGGATACGATCGCGATGCGCATTCCCTTCGCTATATGCATGGATCGTTTGGCGGTGACGTTGGTGGCGAGGACCTGGACGCAATGCTCACGGCGGGCATCGGTTCAGCGCAGTTGCCGCCGACCACGACGCTTGTTCGCCTGGATAGAGTCGCCGTTCGATCGCCAGCCGAGCGCGCGGTGATTGCCGTCGCGCTGGCGCGCTTGCACGGAACACGATTCCCGACGCAGAACCCGATCCGCACGTTCGGTGACGCGCTTCGGTCGCAGGGCGTCTGGCTCTCGGGTGGTGACGCCGAGCATTACCAGCGCTGGGCATTTGCCACACTGCACCAGTGTGGTGCCGCATTCGAGCTGGGTTCCGATGTGTGCGCGTTCCTTGCGGACCACACCGAGCCTGTCGGCGAGGCAGTGGCGCACTTGCGAGCGATTGCGCGCGGCGCGCGCACACTTCACAAGCGACTGGTGCGCGTTCCGCAGTCGGGACTCATTCCGGATATCTCACAAACGGTGGATGAGATGGCGCGGTCGTGGGATGCCGCGATGCTGGTATTGCGTCCCGCGTACGGGATCTGATCGCGTCGACATTCGCACGCATTGAATGCACTCGCTTCGTTCCGCACGCCGGCGGGCGACGGGCATCGGCGGCATCAAGCATCTCGCGACGCGTTCATGATGACTCGCGGAGCTGCGACCCGATCACTTCACTGACGACCTGCAGGCACGACGACAGCCCGCTCGGCGTGTGATCGCCCATGTGTCCGATTCGGATGGTCCGTTCACGCAGCGCACCGTAGCCCGCG
This sequence comes from Gemmatimonadaceae bacterium, assembly GCA_031373905.1. Classification (GTDB taxonomy): domain Bacteria; phylum Gemmatimonadota; class Gemmatimonadetes; order Gemmatimonadales; family Gemmatimonadaceae; genus JACMLX01. Next base: position 24,661 of record JANMNM010000029.1, read on the forward strand.
CCAATGACGTAACCGGCCCGAGCGACCCCCGCGGCGACGCGAGAACCCGTCAGCGCTCCGGGCAACGTGATGCACGTCACCGTTGGTGACCGTCCTGTTGGCGGCGCGAGAATGCCAAACTCGGGCCCGTGCGTGCGATGCAGCGTCTCGACCCACGCCGCCGTCGTCGCCTGCATCGCAAGGTGACGCGCCCATCGCGCCTCGATTCCTTCTTCCGCAATCGCATCCATCTGTGCGGCGAGGGCGTAGAACAGGGAGATCGCAGGAGTGTTCGGCGTCTGGTTCCTGACGGCGTACTTCTCGAACTCCACGAAATCGAAGTAGGTCCCACGGTCGCGATTGCCGGCTGCGTCATCGATGAACGACTGACTCGCGACGCCGAGCGCGAGCCCGGGCGGCAGCGCGAGTGCCTTCTGTGACCCGGTGAAAGCGAAGTCGAGCTGCCATGCATCCGTCTCGAGTGCGGCGCCTCCAAGTCCTGTGACGCTGTCCACCAGGATCACGGCGCCGTACGCGTGCACGACGCTGGCGATCGCCTGAATGTCATTCAGCGCGCCGGTGGACGTCTCCGAATGCGTGAGCGTGACCACGCTGGCTCCGTTTCCCTGCAACAGCGCTTCCACTTGTTGTGGCGTGTGATGCATGCCCAGCGGCACGTCGTCCCGCACGACGGTGCGTCCGCAGCTGGTCGCGACCTGCGCGAATCGTTCCGAGAACGCGCCGTTCACGAGCGCGAGAACCACGCCTGACGGCGCGCAACGGATCGCACCTTCCATCAGCCCCGTCGCCGAAGCCGATGCGAGATAGACTGGTCGGGACGTCCGGAACACCGGTCGCATGCCCGCGTCGCACCGCGAATAGATCGCCTCGAATGCCTCGCTGCGGTGCGGGAGCATGGGCCGCGACATCTGCTGCAGAATTTCCGGACGCACTTCGGTCGGCCCGGGGAGAAAGAACGTGCCGTGAGTGAGCATCAGGTCCCGAGTACGATCGAAGTGAGGTCCGCGAAACACAGTACTTCTCCATCAGCCTTCTCCACCACGGCCTCTCGGCGCACGACGCCCGTGAAGGCCAGAAAACGGTCCACGACGTCGACGAGCTCAGCGTCAGTCGCTCCATCTCCCACGGCAAGCAACGGCCGCGCCAGTCGCAGCGACGCCACTACCGTCGCCTTGCCTCCACGCATTGCCAGCGGTGACGGGATGCGGACCTGTGCCGCGACGGCGGACGAATACTCGACATCGACGGCGTGCACATCGGTGTCCGGCAGTCCGAGCCAGGCCGCGAGCGGAAGAATTGCGTCGCGCAGGCCTCCGCTCACCAGGACGACCTGGATGCCGCAGGCACGCCACGCGCGAATGGCCTCGCGGGCACCGGGGAGTGCGGTGGCAATGTACACGTCGGCCAATTCGCGGATTTCATCACGTGTCGGACGGATGATCTCCAGCCGGCGTCCGTAGACGTCATCAATCGGCACCCTTGCTTCCATCGCCGCTGTCGTCAGCGCAGCCACCGCCTCAGCCACGACTGCGTCACGCCGGCTCGCGAGCCAATCGATCCCTTCAATGGCAGACACGGTGGAGTCGACATCGAGCACGACGGTGCGATAGGCGGTCACAGGATGTTTCCCGGCGACAGCAGGTGACAGGGGTCGAGTTCGCGCTTGATTGCTCGCATCATTGCCTGTTGCGTGGCCGACATCTGAAGCGGGAGCCAGCGTGCCTTGAGTTTGCCGATCCCATGTTCGGCCGCAACCGTCCCACCCATCGCGATGACCTCGCGCAGTGTGGCACTCACGGCGTCCGTGACACGTGCCAGTTCTTCCGTGTCGCGTGCGATGAAATTCTGGTGCGGATGCCCGCTTCCCGCGTGACCGAACGTGACCGGCTGCTCGAGCCCACGCGCGGCGACTTCCCGTCGGGAGACGGCCAGCGCATCGCTGAGTCGCGCATAGGGCACTGCCCAATCAGTCGACACCCGGCGTCCACCGTGCGCACGAAACGGCGCGGCGCGCTCATACATCGCGGATGGAACCGCGTGCCGGAGCCTGCGTGCATCACGGAGCGCGGAGTCGCCTTCGTATACGCGAATGTCGTCCTCGAGCGCATTGAACCGCGAGGCGAGTGCAAGCCAGTCATCGAGCATGGGTTCCGTGCATTCGTTGCCGGAGATCTCCGTGTAGACCAGTGCCGTCGCGTTGGTGGCCCACGACATATCGTGCGCGGCATCACGCGCGATGGAAAACGCACCCTGATCGAGGTACTCGAGACAGCGTGGTGACAGGGTCGCGGATTGACGCGCGGCGACCACGAACGCGAGTGCATCAGCGTCAGTGGGGAAGGGGATCGACAGTCCGAGCACCCAGGCCGGCAGCGGCAGCAACCCGAATTCGACCTGCAGGATGACGCCAAGGGTGCCCTCGCTCCCGACGAACCAGTCGACTAGGTCCTGGACCGGAGCGTATCCGACGGTGTTCTTCTCGAGCAACGGACGGCGGACTTCGATCACGTCGCCGCTCGCAAGCGCGACGGTCAGCGCACGCACGTGCGCACGTGTCGCCCCGAATCGCAGCGAGCGTGCTCCGGATGCATTGCAGGCGACGGCTCCGCCAACAGTGCAGTCCTCCTCACTGGTTGGATCCGGCGCGAGCAGCAATCCTTCGGCTGCGAGTGTGCGTTTCAGTGGTCCGAGCAGTTCACCCGGAGCCACCCGAACCGATGCCTCATTGCGGTCGATATCGTGAATGCCCGTCAGGCCAAGCATGGACATCAACGTGCCGCGATCGGTGAGCGATGCGCCGGTCGTGCTGGTCTGGCCGCCCGCGATCGTGAGTGGAAGACGGTCGCGAGTCGCAATGCGCAGCAGTTCGATCACGTCCTCACGAGTGCGAGGACGTGCCACCGCTTCCGGAATCAGCTCCAGGCCTGACGCATCCCGGCTGGCGCTCTTCCGGACATCAGGGTCCGTCGTGACGCAGCTGCTCGTCATGCTCAGGTTGCGGGTTCCGTCGCGCTGCCGAATCGCACGATCGTCGCTGTCCGGACGTCAGGCAGGGCGAGGAGTTTTTCGCGGAGCGCCACTGCAACGATACCATCGACCGAGATGGCGGCCAGCGCCTCGCCACCCTGCGCCAGTCGCGCCTGGTGATACTCGGCAATGTTCACATGGGCATCACCGAGCGCTGTGCCAACGCGCCCGATCACACCCGGAACGTCATTGTTGGTCAGCACGATCATCGTCTGTCGCGGTGTGACATCAACATGGAACGCACCAATCCGAGTGACGCGCGCCGTACCGTTCGACGGAGCCATCGCTGCAACGCCAATCTCGCGAACGCCTCCGCCCAGCGACAGGTCGATCGAAGACGTCTGCTCACTCCCGACAATCTCGCCGATCGAAAGCTCGATGCCTCGTGCTTCGGCCATGGTGCGCGCGTTGATCAGGTTCAGCCGCCCATCGTCGATCACACCTTCCAGGAGGCCCGCGCAGGCGGCCGAGAGCAGGGCAGCGCCCGCGCCGATCAGGTCCGGGCTCACGCGCAAACGCAGCCGCTGGATGATGGTGATTCCCTGATCGAGCAGCAGTGCACGCGCGATCGCTGCGGCTCGCTGGGCAACCTGCAGCGCCGGTTGCAACTCCCGCCACTCGGTACCTGATACCGACGCGACGTTCAGCGATCGTGTGAGCTCGCCGTGGAGCAGTGCATCGCGCACCGCCTCGCAGACATCCACGGCAACGTTGCGCTGGGCCTCCGCCGTCGACGCGCCGAGGTGCGGTGTCAAGAGCACGTTTGGCAGCGTGCGCAACGGGTGATCCGATGGCAGTGGCTCCTGCGCGTAGGCATCAACGCATGCGCCGCGAAGCACGCCGTTCTTCAGCAGCGTCGCCAGCGCGCCGTCGTCGACGATCCCACCGCGCGCCAGGTTGCAGAGCACTGCACCGGCGGGGAGACGCGACAGCTCTCGACGACCAATCATTCCGTTCGTTTCCGTCGTCAGCGGCGTGTGGATCGTCAGCACATCGGTGTCCGGCAGGAGCGTGTCGAGCGATGACGCTCGTCGAATCCGAAGCGCGCGAAACCGCTCATCACCCACGTAGGGATCGAACCCGATGACGTCCATGCCGAACGCGAGCGCCCGCGCCGCCACCTCGGAGCCGATACGACCGACGCCGACGATGCCGAGCGTTCGTCCTTTCAGCTCACTGCCGAGCAGGGCGGACCGGTCCCAGCGTCCAGCGTGCATGGACTCGTCTGCACGCACGATGTGTCGAAAGAGTGCGATCAGCGAGCCAAACAACAGCTCGGCGACAGCAACGGTGTTGCCGGCAGGAGCATTGATGACCGCGACACCAAGTTCCGTTGCGACGGCCATGTCGACGTTGTCGACGCCGACACCGGCTCGTCCGACCACGCGAAGCCGGGTGCCGGCTCGAAGCAGCTCTCCGGTGATTCGTGACGCGCTGCGGCCCACGATGGCGTCGTACTGGTGGATGCGGCCGAGTAATTCCGCCGCCGGCAGAGTAGGGACCTCGTCAACGTCGAGCCGTGGCTCGCTCGTCAGCAATGACAGTCCATCAGGGTCGATTTCGTCAGTCACAAGCACGCGGTAACGCATGCGTCTCCTTGGCGAGGGTATGCGTGCCGCCTGGCGTCGCTGCCCGAAAGTTATCAGGCCTGACAAACCCGGCCCGGCCCTCACTGGCTGCGTCGAACGATGTGACGAAAAAGGCCCCCGGCGACACGCCGGGGGCCTCGAGCACAACGGATCGCAGCAGGTCAGGGGATCGGTTCGCTCTTCGTAGTGACTGTATCCGCGTCAGCGACAAGGCGCACGGCGCCGCGGAACCGTCGAGCCGACGGATTCAGCAGGCTTTCCACGACGCCAACACCCGGCCGACTGGCGTGGACGTATCGGCTGTTGCCGGCGTAGATCCCGATGTGCGTGATTCGCCGGCCGGTACCGAAAGTGATGAGGTCACCTGGCTTCAGGCGATCCAGATCTCGCCCGATCCGAATTCCGGTGTAGGCCTGCTCATTCGCAGTGCGTGGCAGATTCACATTCAACCAGGACATCACATACTTCACCAAACCGCTGCAATCGAATGCGCGACCCGGTGTTTCGGCGCCCCACACGTACGCGGTGCCGATCTGCTGGCGCGCAACGGACACGATCGAATCACGAAGCTGGTCTGCCGAATCAGAGACGAACGACGCCTGCGAAACGGACGGCACGATCGGCCCAAGAAAGCGCTGGCTGACGTGGCGCCGCCCACGTGCGCGACGGAGCGAATGCCCGCCGCGGCGCCGCGCTGCCGCACGGTTCAGCCGCGTTGTCCGCGCGGATGCACGAGTGGGACGTGCAGTTCGCTTGCCAGTGCGTCGAGCCGACGCCGCCTTGGGTCGTGGTCGGTTCGCGGCGGTGAGCTGGGCGGACCTGGCGCGGGGCTGATCTGCGGAGGCGCTGGCCGGTGTCGATGCGATTGCGAGTGCCGCCAGCGCGAGCAGCAGAGTGGCGCTGCGAAGGACTCGGGCGAGAGGATTCGTCATAGGCATGGAGGAAGGGTACTCATCCGCGTCACCGGGTACACCCGGCTCCCAGGCGTAGCTGCAATGCAAGCTGACCAGGCGCTCAGCACCACTCAGGGGGCCCCGCTCGCCGTCATGCTCGTGCCCTCGACGACACTGGAGCTCGAGGCGTCACTTCCCGAGGCAACGGTGGAGACATCGGTGGCACGCCTTACCGCCTTGTCTCGGCGGCGAAACCTCGTCAGCTTTAATGGTTATTGTCGCCCCGCTGTTTGGCAGCGGGGGTCGTCTCGACCCGGGAGTGCGCCGCCGGGTCGTCGTCTCCAGTCCTGTAACGATGTCGGAATTCGAAGAGGGCGGGCTCGACTCGCTCGCCACTTGGTTCAAGGTCAATCAAAAGCCGGTCACCCTTGCGCTCGGCGGCCTTGTCGCTGCCGTCGCGGCTGTGGTTATCTGGCAGAAGTCAGCGGAGACGAAGGTGCAGAATGCTGAACGGGCGTTCTTCCAGGCCCAGACGGCAGCCTCGGCCAACCCCACGACGGCGCTGGCCGAGCTCGAGAAGGTCGCGACTCGGTACGCAGGGACGTCTGCGGGCGACCGCGCGGCACTGCTCGCTGCGCAGTCCATGCTGACGCAGGGCAAGGCAGCCGAGGCGCTCAAGCAGCTCGAGGCACTGTCGGCGCGAGGCGGCGCGGCGCGTCTTGGCTCGACACTGCAGACGCTGCTGGCGGCCGCATTCGAGAGCCTGAACAAACCCTCCGAGGCAGCGAAGGCGTATCTGGCTGCGGCGGCGGTGAGCGTAGGAGATGCCAAGGTGCAGCGGCAGGCTGATGCTGCACGAGCGTTCATGGCGGCGGGCAACGGCCCGGAGGCCATGAAGCTTTGGACCGAGCTTGCGAAGGACCAGAAGGGTCCGTTGGCCGCAGAAGCGCACGTTCGTTTGGGCGAACTCGCCGTCAAGCAATAGCAGTTCGAAGGCGGGTGTGATTCCGGCAGGACGGCAGCCAGAGAATGGGCTGCCGTTCTTTTTTGCGCCCGGAATCCAGACGGGAATCGCCGTTTCGCCGCTCGTAAATACTTCGTATAAGAAGTATTATGTAAACTAGCAATGGTGGAAAACTGTGGACAACTGACTCTTTCAGGCCCCGGCTGTGGAAAGCACCGCTGGTTGCACACAAACAGAACTTTGGCCCCTCTCGCTCGCGGAATACGCGAACGCTGCGGGCGCACCCTGGTCGACGCCTCAGGACACCCGACATCTCATGGCTACCGGTAGCGCCTCAGGACACCACTGAATACCAGTCGACCTTCGCCAGACAGCTCACTCCAGCTTTCCTGCGGCGACACCGGCAAACGCACACGCAGTTCTCGACCGCTCGCCGTCTTCAGCGCGACTTCCTCTCCGGCTGCGGTCTCGCCCCAACGCGCCAGGCATGCTGCGGTCGCGACGGCGCCCGTCCCGCATGCGTACGTCTCGGCTTCGACGCCCCGCTCGTAGGTGCGGATCGCCCAGCAGCCAGCCTCCCCTGACGGAGCGACGAAATTCACGTTCGCGCCAGCTGGTGCACGGTACGAGGAGTGCCGAAGCGATGCGCCACGCCCGGGAACATCCACCTTCTTGACGTCTCCGACCAAGACAACGAGATGCGGAACGCCGACTACGGCATAGCCGAGCTGATGCTCGCCCGCCGACGGTTCCTCCCTCGCGATCTCCTCGAGGCCCGTGACTGGCGCAAGCCGGACACTCGCAATGCCGTCCAAAGAGACGAGCGCTGAGACACGACCCGCGTCGGAGATGAAGTCGAATCTGCGGTCGGTCTGCGCAAGTCCAAGAAAGACAGCACTTTGCGCGGCGCAGAGCGAAGCATTCCCACACAAGGATGCGCGCGAACCGTCGGCATTGTAGTACCGGATCGCAAAGGCGACATCGGGCGCCAGGTCAACGAATACGACGCCGTCGGCGCCGACACCCAGATGCTGGGCGCACAGCGCGACGATTTCCGATGGTGTTTCGAGCTCATCTGTCCCATCACGGCCACGGGCGTCGAAGAAGATGAAGTCATTGCCTGACCCCGACATCTTCCAGAAGTCCCGCCCGGCTCCTGCGCTCACAGGCGTCCCGTGAGCGACCACCACCGCAAGCGCCAAACCATCCAGATCGCCTCGCGAACGATGCGCTTGGACATCTTGCTTTCGCCCTCCGTCCGGTCCGTGAAGACGATCGGGATCTCCGCGATCCGGAAGCCCTTCCTCCACGCGCGGAAGCTCATCTCAATCTGGAATGCGTAGCCATTCGAGCGGACATCATCGAGGTCAATTGCCTCGAGTACCTCTCGCCGGAAGCATTTGAAGCCACCGGTCGCGTCAAAGAGTTGCAGCCCGGTGACGATGCGTGAGTAGATGTTGGCGGCGTAACTCAGCACCAGCCTCGACATCGGCCAATTGACCACCGTGACCCTGCCATTCCTGTAGCGAGACCCAACGACGAGATCGGCATCCGCAATCGCCCGCAGGAATTGCGGCAGGTGTTCCGGGTCATGCGAGAAATCGGCATCCATCTCGAAGATGTAGGCGAACTTCTCCTTGAGCGCCCATTTGAAGCCGGCCAGATAGGCCGTACCGAGCCCGAGTTTCTTCGCGCGATGCAGCACGTGCACCCTCTCGTTGCGCACCGCGATCTCGTCGACGATGGCTCCCGTGCCATCCGGCGAGCCGTCATCGACGATCAGAACCGAAAGCCGAGGATCCTGCGTCAGCACCATGTCGATGATTCTCGCGACGTTCTCGCGCTCGTTGTACGTGGGCACGATCACGAGCGCGCGGTCATCCTGGCCGACTCCGCGGTCGGACGCCGGGCTTTCTGTCGGGCTCATGCAGTGCTCCGTCTGGTTCCAGCCACCCCACCGGCGAGAAGCAGCAAAGCTGCGCCAAGCGCTGCCAGCGAAATGAACTTCCCCCTTTCGAAGCTCGCGCTCCTGAATTGAAGGGTGACAGACCTGGCACCCGTTGGCAGTGGAACGCCGATCAGCGAATACATCGCGCGCGACGCGGTGGCGGGCTTCCCATCAACCATTGCTGACCACCCCGGATAGAAGTTCTCGGACACAATGAGAGCCGAACCCTGTGGCGCAGGTGCCCCGAGTGAGACCGAGATCGCCCCAGCCTCATACTTCGTCACCGACACCGGCAGATCGATTGGCGCGGGAGGGGCCTTCAATTGAGCCGCCGTCACATCGGCGCTGTCATTGAAGATCGCTACTGAGTGCACCGGGAATCGTGGGTCGAGTACCGTCGCCAGTGTCACGGAGTCCGCCGCCTTGATCATGGCCGGCGCGACCCACGCCGCACGATTGTCCCCAGGAAGCTCATACAGGTACACCGTCGAGCCGTGGGAATCCCGCGTGGGCCCGGCGACGAGCCTGGCAGTCTCGAGCGGGAACTTCGACGCATCGGTCAGGAAGAATCGAACGTTCGCCAGCGCCCACAGGTTCGGGTTGCCGAGTTGCGGATAGCCCTCCTCCTCAGGACCGAGAAGGTCGTCATACCGCCGCAATTCGTTGCCGTGATAGCCCGTTGCAGAACGAATGCCGTGCGCCATCAGGCCACTGTAGCGAAGGGCCGGGTCGCGCGGAACCCAGCTGCCGTCAATCGGCTGCGCAATCACACGGCCTGGATTCGTTCTCGTTGCTTGCTTCATGTACTCGATCGTCGCGTCCGTCGCGAAGCTCCGAGACGCCGGCGGAATGAAACGCCAGTATGTCCGCAGCACGCTGACCTGGTCGAGTGTGACAATGGCGACGAGCGCCCATCCGGCCATGCCTGGCGAGAGCGTGCCACGTCCGGCGACGACGGCGACTACGAGAGCAAGCGCCGCGAATGCCATTGCCCGCAGCGTGCCTTGCATCAGATCTGCGGCATTGCGTTCGACGAGTTCTGCAACCTCAGGTCCGGCAAACGCGCCAGCGATACCACTCAGTGCTCCTGTGATTCCGAGTACGACGAGCACTGCGATAGCAGACGCGGCTGCGATTGCGAAGCGCCTCGATGGCGCCCTCGCGAGCAGGCCATCGGCGCCATATCCGGCCAGAATCGCCATTGCGAACGTCGCGACGAAGAACACGGTGCTTGGCGCGCGAAAGAACTTGCTGCCCGGCACCAGAGCGTAGATCAGCTGGTAGAACGGCGTGAAGCCGCCAAGCGCCCACAGGGTGAAGACAGTCGTCATGCCGGCCCAGAAGACGATGCTGCGGGTTCGCACCTGGGTACGGAAAGCTGCGATGGCGAGCAGCCAGACCGCGGCGCCGATGTATTCACTGTGATGATGAATGCGATTCGGCCCCCAGTATTTGTCGAGGATTCCGGTGAACTCCGGGATGAGCGTATTGAACAGCTCGACCGGCGGGAACGAGAACGAGGTCGCGAATGCGTAATCCCGTCCACCGGCCCGCGGCGAGAACGGCGTGTACTCCATCACGGGCAGGTACTGCACGGCACTGATCGCGAAGCCGAGGACGACTGCGCCGAGCGCAAACGCCAGCCGGCGCATCGCATCCTGTCGGGCGGGTCGTTCCGTCATGCCAAACGCCACGAACAGTGCAAAACCACCGGTGCCCATCAGCAGGTACTGCATGAGCTGCGGATGCGGACTGAGCATTCCGAGCCCGACAGTGATCGCGAGTGCGCCCCACGCCCAGCGTGCTCCGTCCCGGACGCCACGCAACACGCACAGCATGGCGAGCGGCAGCATGGCGCCGACGAAGATCTTGCCGTCGTGCCCCGGATTCACGTACGATGCGCTCCAGCCACTCAGCATGTATGCCACAGCCCCGACGAGCGCACCGAAGAACCGGAGGCCAAGTGCGCGCAGGAAGACCCAGGTGGCGAAGCCTCCGAGCATGTAGTGCAGGATCATTCCCCACGTCATGGCGGCGTCGGTTGGCATCGCCATCCGGAGGAGCGCCGTCGGATAGAAGATGTCGCCGTGCATGGCGCCGACGTACGGCATTCCTCCAAACAGGTACGGGTTCCATAACGCGAATCCACCGGTTGCGCGCAGGACCTGTGCGCCGAACTCACGGAAGGAGTAACCAGCGATGTACTGATCGCTGTAGATATTCACGAGGAACTGCCCGCTGAGCGCGGGATATGCCAGGAGCATCGTGCCGACGACGCACGTGAGCAGCGCGAACAACCACGCGTGGCGAGGGAGGTTCTCGCCGGGAGTGGACGTGTCAGGCAGGTGGGCCATCGGGTGTCGAAATTGAGGGGCGACGACGCAGCGAGATGCCGGGGAGGAGAAGCAGCCCCGGAACGACTTCGAGTACGGTGAGCCAGACACGGGACGCGGCCGCAAGCAACGCGGCGTCCGCCGGCGTTGCGAGACGCAGCGAGATCAGTAGCGCGGCGAGCACCGCCTCCCGCACACCAATGCCGCCCGGAGCGAAGATCGCGAGGAAACCGAGCAGATATGACGCAGTGTAAACTGCCAGCGCCGCGGTCGAGATGCCAACGCCGTGCCCGAGGAGTGACGACCAGAACAGCCCGAATCCGACGCCGTACGCGAGCCAGGCGGCGACATTCGCACCGTAGACGATGACCAGAGTGCGGCGACCGATTCGCGGAAGCGCGATCTCCGGCTGCCGGACCAGGCGCGTCGCCGCGCGCACGCTCCAGTTCAGCAACTGCGGACCAACCGCCAGCCCCGCTGCGGACAGCGCCAGGGTCGCCCATGCGGCCGATCGAAGAAATGGGTACGCCGCGAAGAGCTCCCCTGCCCCGGCCACTGCGATCACGGTGAATCCTGCCGCGATGTTGACGAGCTGCATGATCACGGCAGAACCGGTCGCGGCCACGGGTGATGCTCCGGCCTCTTTCGCCAGGATCGCCATCGCGCCGACGGACCACAGCTTTCCTGGGATGTACTTGCCAAGGCTTGAGACGAACCAGATCCGGACCGCGTCAATCGGGCTCAGCGTGCTTTGCCACGTCGTCAGCAGTTCGCGCCATGCGAGAATGAGCACTGCGTATCCCGCCACAACGCACAGGCTCGCGATGAGCAGACCACTCCAATCCGGCTTCAGGCTGCCGGCAGCGGTACTGATCGCTTGCCACTCGCGCGCGACGAAACGGATGGCGATGAACGAAACGAGCGCGCCGACAGCAACACGAATCGCCGTTTTCGGCTCAACGTGCACGAACGATTCCGCGGCGCGCAGACTCGTAGACCGTGCGATAGCGCTCAGCCACCGCGGCCGGTGCGACGAGGGCAAGCATGGCGGCCCTGCCTCGCCTCCCGAACGCAGCGCGCCGCGACGGATTGTGGATGATTCCCTGAATGGCGTGAATCCAGGCGGCCGGGTCGTTCTGTGTCTGGAGCGGGAGCAGGACTCCAGTCTCTCCGTCACTGACAATGTCAGGCAGACCGCCTGATGACGTTGCAATGACTGGTGTTTCGCACAGTAGTGATTCGGCGGCGACCATGCCGAATCCCTCCTCCTGCGACGGCACCAGCGTGCATGCGGCCTGTGCGTAAAGCGCTGGCAGCGCATCACGTGACATCTGGCCGTGCCACGTGACGCGATGTGCAACCCCCAGCTGCGCACTCAGTGCACGGAGGGCTCCGGCATCCGGCCCGTCACCGACGATGTCCAGATAGACCTCTTCGTGCAGCCCCGCCAGTGCGTGCAGCACCAGCTCGGGGTTCTTCTGCTGATTGAGTCGTCCGACGAACAGCATGCGAGCCGGGAGTGTCCGCGGCGCCGTCGTGGCCGCGAAGAGCGAGACATCCGCCGGCATTGGCGCGACGGTGATCGGCGCTGCGGTGAGCGGCCGTAGGCGCTGCGCAAGCCACTGGCTCACCGTGGTGACGGCTGCGGCACGTCCAAGCGCAAACGAGGCCAGCGAGGCCGTGACGCCGACCGCCATCCGCGCATCGCTTCCGTGCGACGTGACGACCATCGGTACGCGCGCGCGCACGGCCGTCCGGCCGATCGCCAGCGCGGCGGGAAACCACCAATGCGCGTGCACGATGTCGATGTCACCACTCGCCAGCCGGTGCCGGGTGGCGCGCCTCAAGGCGCCCATCAGCCGCAGCATCGCCCGCTTGGCACGCGTCGATGCCCGCACCTGCTCGGCCATCGTACCCGTGTACGCGAGGGTCTCATCGGCATCCGTACCGTAGCGCACGCGCTGCACGGTGATGCCGTTCACGACGTCCCGCTCCGGGAGCCCCTTGGCATGCGGCGCGATGACCTCGACCGCAATGCCGATTCCAACGAGTGCTGTCGCCAGATCGAGCAGGAAGACGCCGGCAGAATCCCCAGCGTTCCGTGGGAAGTTATGCGTGACGAAGAGGACGCGGCGTACGGTCACGTGACGTCGGAGCTGCGCCTCTCATCCAACCGGCGCCGGATCTCCCTCAGCTCCGCGCGCTGCCCCGCAATCATCTCGCCCACGAACCCGCCGACGAACAGCACGGATCCCACGATCACACAGGTCTCAATCAGGTTCAACAGCGGGCGGAAACCGACACCGGCGAAGATGCGGATCGCGATCGCGATCACGCCCGTCATGACGCCGACGAAGAAGAGCGTGGCGCCGAGCATGCCGAAGAACAGCAGTGGCTTGCGACCGAACCGCAGCTCGAACCAGACAGAGAGCATGTCAAGCACGCCAACGGGGATGCGACCGATCCCGAACTTCGAACGGCCGGCGTGCCGCGGATACAATGGGACCGGTATCTCCGTGACACTGAATCCCTCGGCATGTGCAAGCACGATCATGTAGCGGTGCCAGTCGGGGCGAATCGGCAGCGCCTCCATGATCTCGCGCCGATAGGCCTTGACGCTGTTCAGGTCCTTCACCGGCACGTCGAAAAGCAGACGGCTCAGACCATTGTAGATCCGGCTGACGAAGGCCTTCTCGTACGTCCCTTCCTTGAAGCCAGTCACCATGTCCGATTCGTTGGCGATGATTGGCGCGACCAGACGCGGGATGTCTTCGGGCTTGAACTGCAGGTCTGCCGGATAGAAGACGAGAATGCTCCCGCGGGCGTTGAGCCAGCCGGTGCGGAGCGCATCGGCAATCCCGCGCTGCGTTCGATGCCGCACCGGGCGCAGGAACGGATACTGCTCCTGCAGTTGCTGCAGGACGCTCCACGAGTCGTCGCGCGAGCCGTCCTCGATGACGATGACTTCGTAGCGTGTTGCGGAGCCCCTGAACGCCTCGGCCGCCAGTTGCATGAACAACGGCAGGTTCTCGGCCTCGTCCTTGGCAGGCACGAGGACGCTGACGTCGATCGTGCCGTCCGCCGGGGCGAGCGCGGTGTGTGCCGCGGCGCTGAGAGTCGCGCTCATACGCGCTTCCGCATCCGCGCGGACAGCACCCCGAGTTGATCCCGGTATTTTGCCACTGTACGACGGGCAATCACCACACCGCTGTTCTTGAGGATATCCACGATGGCCTGATCGGTGAGCGGGTCCTTGGCGTCCTCGGCGTCCACCAGCTTCTTGATCTGGTCCTTGATGCCGCGCGCCGAAACGTCGTCACCGTCCGTGGTGGAGAGTCCGGAGGAGAAGAAGAACTTCAGTGGCAGCACACCGCGCGGTGTCTGCACGAACTTCTCGTTCGTCACCCGGCTGACGGTTGATTCATGCATGCCAATCACCTCGGCAACCTCACGCAGCGTGAGCGGCTTCAGGTGCTGTACGCCTTTCTCGAAATAGTCACGCTGGCGCTCGACGATGTAGTTCATGACTTTCAGCATCGTCTGCCGCCGCTGCTCGATTGCCTGGATCATCCAATGCGCGGAGTTCATCTTGTTTGCGATGAATTCCTTGCTTTCGGTGTCATACTTTCTCTTGTCGCGCGCGATGTCCTGATAGGTACGGCTGAGCTTCAGCCGCGGCAGGTTCCCGTCGTTCAGGAACACGACGTAGCGTCCATCAACCTTGTCGACGACCAGGTCGGGGACGATGTAGTGTTCATTGTCCGGCGCAAACTTGAGCCCTGGCTTCGGGTCGAGCTTCGCGATCTGGTCAGCCACGACCTGGACCTCGGACACCGGAATCCCGAATCGCTTTGCCAGCTCGCTCCAGCGGTGGCCGATCAACTCGTCGAAGCCGTCGCGCACGAGCGCGAATGCCACGCTGTCGCAACGATTCTGCATGGTCAGCTGCAGCAGCAGACACTCACGCAGTGTCCGCGCCGCGACGCCAGGGGGATCAAGCTGCTGGATGATAAGCAGCATCGCCTCGACTTCCTCGATCGTGAAGAACGGGAGATCGCTCTCGTCGCGTCCAACTGCTTCCGCTGCGCGTCGCACCGCGTTGTTGACACCCGTGAGAATGTCCGGCAACCCGCACGCGAGATAGCCGTCTTCGTTCACGTTGCCGACGAACTCCTCGGCGAGAAACTCCTCGCGCGGGTTCAGCTCCAGCATCTGCACCTGGTCGCGGAGGTGATCGATCAGGTCCCGTGACGCGACGGTGACCGGCTCGATGTATTCACGCTCCTCGTACTCCTCCTTCCGCCCACCCGTCTCGAATCCGTCCTCGAGGATCTTCTGCCAGTCCATCTCATCGGTGTTGTCCGCCTTCTGCTCTTCCGGAGTCGCGACTTCCGTCGCCTCCGTGCCGTCTTCGCCATCCTCATCCTCCGGGACGAGCTCGAGGAACGGGTTGATGAGCAGTTCCTGCTGGAGGTGCTGCTGGAGATCGAGCAGCGGCATGTACAGGAGATCCATCGCCTGATAGAGGCGTGGATTGACCTTCATTTCCTGCCGCATGGACGTGCTCTGACTGAGCCCCGTCTTGTAGCCGCTCATCGCCGGCCGCCGACAGACGCGACGCGGGGGATCACGACACGCCCGCCTTGGACTCGTCGCGCGAGAATCGATCGCGCAGCCGCGCAGCAAGCGTCGGCCCGAGGTAGTGCTCAGCCACCGTATCGTCGAAGACCAGCTCACGCACGGTGCCCGAGACCTTGACCTGGCCATCAAACATGATGTAGGCCCGATCAACGATATCCAGTGTCTGCTCCACGTTATGGTCCGAGATCAGGACGCCTATCCCGCGGTGTCGCAACCCTGCGACAATCGTCTGGATATCGTGCACGGCGATCGGGTCAACCCCGGCGAACGGTTCGTCGAGCATCATGAACTTCGGCTCGGTCACGAGTGCGCGAGTGATCTCGAGTCGGCGGCGCTCGCCGCCGGAAAGCGCATACGCCTTGCTCTTCCGGAGATGCTTGATGCTCAGTTCGTCAAGGAGCTTTTCGAGCCGGGATGCCTTCTCACTGGATGAGATCGGTAAGGTTTCGAGTATCGCGAGGATGTTCTCCTCGACCGTGAGCTTTCGAAAAATCGACGGCTCCTGCGACAGGTACCCGATTCCGGCCCGCGCGCGTTTGTACATTGGCATCGTCGTGATGTCGTCGCCGTCGAGCACGATCTGGCCGCTCTGGGGCTGAATCAGACCGACGATCATGTAGAACGTGGTCGTCTTCCCCGCTCCATTTGGCCCTAACAGGCCGACGATCTCCCCTAGACGCATGTGCAGCGCGACTTTGTTCACGACGCTGCGCCGCTTGTAACTCTTCACGAGGGACCGAGCCTCGAGCCGACTCGTGAGCTTTGACTGGGTACGCGGCGTGAATATGGGGGCCCGACCCGTCTGAACCCGGACGACCTCGGTCGTTCGGCGCTTGACGACCGCAGTGACCTCTTCACGCCGCTCACGCATGTCCTCCCACACTGCACCGACGATCCAGACGCGAGCACCAGGCTGATCCAGACCACCGGTCGGCAGGCTCACCACGCCTTCTGCTACCAGCCTCGGCAATAATGTGTCGCGAAGGTGTGCGCGGACCTGATCGAGGCTCAGGACGCTCGCGGCCCGCTCCGCGTCGCGTCCTGCCGCCTTCTCGAGGAGGAGATGATCCTCACGATAGATGACCGCGATCTCGTCGAACCGCGCCGCACCTTTGTCGTCGGCCGCGGCAAACAGCGCATGCATCGCCATGACGGGTGAGCGGTCATGCGGAGCGAAGTGCTCGATCAGCGCGCGAATTCGCGCCGGCAGTTCAGAGTCGTCAGACGTCGTCGGCTGATCGCTCACGGTTGGCCTTGCTCAGGGTGTGGATCGACAAGTGCCGGCTTGGCGGCCGGGCGAGTGCTGGGGATGGCCGGAGTCGCTGGTGGCACCGGCGGTTTTGGTTTCGGTCGACTGCTCGTCGAGTCAGCCGTCGCTGCCGCGGGTGCTTCGGGGAGCGGCTCGAGATAGAGGCCGACTGCGTCCTCGTCGATCTGCACCCCGGACACGCCCGCGGAGTCCATGATGACCGTGATGCGATTCCCTCGCGAGTAATTGATGCCTGGTCGCTCTGGAGGGCTCCCCTGCACCGGCAGCTGATATCGAGCGCTGGCATGCCCGATCGCCTGCAGCTCGCGGAGGCGCGGTTTGTCTGTCGTGTCGGTGGCCGCGGACGAGTCAGTCGTCGCCGCTGTGACAACTGATTTGCTCACCGTGTCAGCGGCCCGGGCGCGGCCGCGCGCGGAGCGAGACGCTGGTGCGCCAGGAAGGGCGGCGGCCACGACTGGCTGGGCTGCCGCGGCACGGCGCGCCGCTGGCGGAGGCGCGATCGGTCTCGCCGTCGAATCGAAGAACGAGTAGATCGTGTCACCCTTCAACCAATCCTTCTCCGCCGTCCGCACGGTCGCCGTGTCAGGAATTGTCGTTGCGACGGCGTTTCGAAAGGCGCGAACCTCTCGTAGCCGCTGGTTCGGCATGCGAACCGCGAGCGAGTCCGCGATCAAGTCCCGGTCGGGTGAGATGGCCCGGGCACGCGACTTTCCCCAGACGTATGCCGCCTGCGCACGGTTGCCGTCGACGCGCAAGTCGATCGTGTCTGCCGTGAGCAGCAGATCGCCGCTCGTCGCGCGCGCCTCACCCTGTGCGAGTACACGCTGCACAAGTCGGTTCCGCGTGTACAGCTCCACCTGCTTGCCACGGAGCTTGTATCCTCGCTCGCCCTTGCCGATGATCACCGGGGCTGTCATCAGGCGCGCGAGTTCGTTCCCCGAATCGAGAAATGCGGAGTCGCTTCTCGCATCGAGGTCGCTCCTGGTGATCTCGACCTTGCCGCCCGCGAACACGAGCGAATCGTTCTCAGTCGTGATCTGATTGGCCGTGATCTGCACAGGCTCGGTCGATTTTCCCACGCTGTCGCGCTGCGTAATCCAGAGGCGCGGTCGCTGCGTCGCGATCAGCCGCGCCAGTCGTACGCGGGGAATCCCGCGATAGTAGGTCGCCTCCGGGCCGCGCATCACCGAACCGCTCGGCAGCGTGGCTTCCACATTGCCGGTTGCCACGAGCCGTTCGTCAGCCTGGAAGTAGTTCATCAAGCTGCTGCTCACGCGCACACGAGGTTCGGTGTACCGAACGTTGCCAATGAGGTAGAGCACCTGTGCCTGCTGATACCACTCGGCGCTGTCGGCAAGCAATCGGACATCCTGATTGAGGCAGCGTGCCTCGACGCGACCGCCGACGAACACGGTGCGCGGGCCATTCGGTGATGACGAGGTCGACGTGAGCCGCGTTGAGTCGTTCGCTGGTCTGAGCTCGATGTCGCACCCACTGCCAGCCGCCCGGGCTTGCGCATGGACGACGCCGGGCGAGGCACCCGCGATCACGATCGCAGAAACGAGCAATGCTGGCCGGAACCACCTCATCGCTTCACCTTCGCCGCCGCGCCGGGCGCTGGCGCCTTCGGGGCGGCAGCCGAATCGGAAAGGAACACAGGCGCACGGCCTGGCCCGGACGGCAGGATGATACGCGCACCGGTGCCGCGCTTGAGCTGACGCACCTTCACGCTCATCATCTGTGGATCACTCTCGAACCCGATCCCCTCGAGCCGTCGCTCGCCTTCGGTCAGCACGAATGCGCTGTCAGAGACGATCATGTTGCGGAACTGCTCGAATCGAACCATCGGTGACGTGAGTTTCTTCCCATCGACTCCGAGCACGACGACATCCTGTCGCGCTTCCATCACGTTCGCACGCAGGTTGTAGGTGCCGCGCTTGGCGGTCAGCACGCCGTTCCTCGCACCTTCCTTCCCGAAGAACGTCGTCGTGAGCAGCCGCAGTTCGTAGCGCGTGTTGTCCTCGAACGCGTACCCGGTGTCCGCTTTCAGTTCGGCGCGTTGCACGCCGCGATCAGTCAGGATCACGCCCATCTTGTACAGAATCTGATCCGCAGAGTCGGCCGTTGTCGCCACTCGACGGACCGCTGGACCTTTGTCCTGCTTGCATCCGGCCAGCGTTGCGGCGAGGACGAGTACCTTGATCGCGCTGCGGAACATCACGCCACCCCCGCGCGAAGCAGATCATGCAGGTGGACCACGCCCACGAGCCGGTCATCCGCATCGAGAACCGGCATCGCCATCACGCCGAATCGCTCCATGCGGTACACGACCCCGGACGCCAGTTCATCGCATTTCGCCATGCGCGGCACGCGCGTCATGACATCCACGACAGGCACAGTGAAGGGATCGCCGCTGCGCTCCAGCAGCCGGGCCAGATCGCCAGCGGTGATGACACCACTCACCTGTCCGTCGCCAGCGCTCAGCACCACAAGACCGCGCCGCTCTGCAAGAGGGACAATGGCGTCTCTCATCGACGCAGTGAGACTGAGCACGGGAAGGAAGTCGCGTTCCATCACCTCGGCGACCGTCGTGAGCAGCTGCTTTCCAAGCGAGCCGCCAGGATGGAGCCGTGCGAAATCCTCCCGACGGAAACCCTTGTGCTGGAGCAGCGCGACCGCGAGCGCGTCGCCAAGGACGAGTGCAGCGGTGGTGCTCGTCGTTGGTGCCAGGTCATGCGGGCACGCCTCTTCACTGACGCTGGCATCGAGGGTCGCTTCGGCGGCCCGACCGAGTGTCGATCCAACGTCGCCAGTGATGGCAATCACGCCGACTCCGAGCCGTTTCAGTTCCTGCAGCAGTGGGAGCAGTTCCGCCGTCTCGCCACTCTTCGAGAGGAGAATCGCGACGTCGTCAGGGCCAACGATGCCAAGGTCTCCGTGCACGCTTTCGACCGGATGCAGGAACGTTGCCGGCGTCCCGGTCGAGGTCAGCGTCGCGGCAATCTTGCGGCCGATCAAGCCCGACTTTCCAACACCCGCGACGATGACGCGGCCGCGCGAGCGCGCGATCAGCAGCACGGCGCTTGCGAAGCTCTCGCCGAGCCTCGCTTCCACTCCCGCGATCGCGTCGCGCTCGAGGCGAAGCACGCGCATGCCCCGTTCGATCAGCTCGGCGCTGCTCATGCGATGCGTGCCTCAGCGATGGCGCTTTCGCCGACGTACGCGGATACCAGCGCGTCCCACTCGCCACGTGCCCGCAAGAGCATCTCGGCGAACTCTCTTGCTGCCCCGTGACCGCCACGACGCGTCAGGCGCACTGTCGCAATCGCGGTCACTTCCGCCACCGCGTTGGACGGCGCCGCAGAAAGCGCAACCATTTGCATCGGAGCGATATCCGCCAGATCGTCACCCAGAAATGCCATGTTCTCCAGCGGAATGCCCAGCGAAACAGCGAGGGTCTGCAGTGCCGGAACCTTCCGCAGCCCGTGGCCCTGGTAGACGTGTGTCACACCGAGTTCCGCCGCACGCATGGTGGTGGCGTGTGACTGCCGTGCCGAGACGAAGGCGAGCTGGATCCCCGCGCGGCGGAGCATGACGATGCCGAGGCCATCCTGAATGTCGAAGCGTTTCGATTCGATGCGCTCCGGTGATGCGTCACTGGCAGCCTGTGCTCCGATATACACGCCATTGTCGGTCAACGTGCCGTCGACATCGAAGGCCACCAGCGTGATCCGCCGCGCAATTCCCGGGTCGATCATCGGCGCACCAGCGCCCAGAGGTCAACTGCACGCGCGATGAGCGCTGGGAAATCCTGCAACGGAACCATGTTTGGGCCGTCGCTTGGTGCATGGTCCGGATCGGGATGCGTCTCGATGAAGAGGCCCTGCGCGCCGGCTGCCAGCGCGGCGAACAGCAGCGGCGGAATGAACTCGCGCAGGCCCCCGCTGCTGCCACCGTCGCCACGCCCCGGCTGTTGCACGCTGTGCGTTGCGTCGTAAATCACCGGCGCCCCAACAGCGTCCCGCATTCGGGCGAAGTTCCGCATGTCAACGACCAGGTCGCCGTATCCGAAGAACGTGCCACGCTCGGTGACTGCGAGTGTGGCCTCGGCACCTGCCGGTGATGCACGCCGCACTTTTGCTGCAGCACCGCGCATCCCCTCCGGTTGCAGCCACTGTCCCTTCTTGATATTCACCGGCTTTCCCGTGCGACCTGCCGCTTCGAGGAGGTCGGTCTGCCGACAAAGGAATGCGGGGATCTGCAGCACGTCGCACACCTCGGCGGCAATCGCACACTGCTCCGGAAGATGCACATCGGTCAGCACGGGCAATCCGGTTTCGCGGCGGACCTCCGCGAGTGCTTCGAGTCCGCGCTCGAGCCCGAGACCACGCGTGGCGCCGGCATTCGACCGATTCGCCTTGTCAAAACTCGCCTTGTAGATCACGCCGCCTGGCACGCCTTCCGCCACACGCGCCAGCACCTCAGCGATGCGAAGGTTCAGCGCACCATCCTCGGCCTGACACGGCCCCGCGATGAGGAACAACTGGTCTGATGGGAAGGGCGTGTCGTCTCGCATGATCCTCAGCCGCCGGAGATCGCCGTCGATTCCTCGCTGCTGTCCACGCCGCGGGCGCGCCGCTCGCGCAGTGCAGCGCCAATGAACCCGGCGAACAACGCGTGAGGACGGGTCGGACGGGATTGCAGCTCCGGGTGGAACTGGCAGCCGACGAACCAGGGATGATCGGCCAGCTCGATGATCTCGACCAGAGACCCATCCGGCGATAGTCCGCTGAGAACCATACCGTTCTCGATGAAGAGATCACGGTACTGGTTGCTGACCTCGTAGCGGTGGCGATGCCGCTCACTGACCTCATGTGCGGCATACGCGACCGCTGCGCGCGAACCAGGCTGCAACACGCAGGGATATGCCCCGAGCCGCATCGTTCCGCCCATGTCCTTCACACCTTGCTGTGATTCGAGCAATGAAATCACCCGATGCTCGCAATCCGGCGCAAACTCCGACGAGTGACTCTCCGTCAGTCCAGCGACATTCCTCGAGAATTCGATGATCGCCACCTGCATGCCGAGACAGATACCGAAGAACGGAATGCGGAGTTCACGCGCAGCGCGAATTGCTTCGACCATCCCTTCGACTCCCCGAACACCGAACCCGCCTGGCACCAGGAGGCCGTCGTACTCGGAGAGGAGCGCTCGCGCTGTTTCATGGTCCGTGAACTGGTCGCTCGAAACCCAGGCGATGTCGACGCCCGTATCGTGCGCGATTCCGCCATGAATGAGCGATTCCTGCACGCTCTTGTAGCTGTCGATGAAGTCGGTGTACTTGCCTACCACCGCGATACGTACGCGCCCGGCCGGCTTGGTGATGCGACGGACGATCTCCCGCCACTGGGTCAGATCAGGGTCAATGCCTTCCGCGAGACCCAGGCGTGTGATCACGCGGGCGTCAAACCCCTGCTCGTGGAACGAGAGCGGGATCTGGTAGATGGTGGGCACGTCCCGACTCTCGATCACGTTGCCGAAGTCGACGTTGCAGAAGAGTGCGATCTTCCGTTTCGTATCGTCGCCCAGCGGTCGCTCCGTGCGACAAATGAGCACGTCCGGCTGAATGCCGAGTTCCATCAGCTCGCGGACGGAGTGCTGCGTGGGCTTCGTCTTCACCTCGCCCGCCGCCGCGATGTACGGAACAAGCGTCAGGTGCACGAACATCGCATTCGCCTTGCCGACTTCCGTCCGGAACTGCCGGATCGCTTCCAGGAACGGCTGCGACTCGATGTCACCGACCGTCCCGCCGATCTCACAGATCACGACATCATTCTCTGGCGCGATCCGCTTGATTGCAGCCTTGATCTCATCGGTGATGTGCGGAATGACCTGTACCGTCGATCCGAGGTATTCACCGCGGCGCTCCTTCGTGATGACGTTCAGGTAGATCCGGCCTGTGGTGACATTATTGGCCTGGCTGAGCGATCGATCGAGGAATCGCTCGTAGTGGCCCAGATCCAGATCCGTCTCGGCACCGTCCTTGGTGACGAACACCTCGCCGTGCTGAAAGGGCGACATCGTGCCTGGATCGACGTTCAGGTACGGGTCGAACTTCATCATCGTGACGCGCAGGCCCCTCGCGACGAGCAGTCGTCCAAGCGATGCCGCGGCGATGCCCTTGCCCAGTGACGAGACGACGCCACCGGTGACGAAGATGTACTTGGTGGGCAGCTGTGGTTCCGCGGATGCGGTCATGCGGGGCTCCGTACGGTGTGGATGGAATCCCAGTGGAGGTTCGCTCGCACCAGGTCGTCTTCGGTATCGATGCCGCCGAAACTCACCGGGCCCGCGTCGGCCACGCCGATGGCAACCCCTGCCGCGAGGGGCCGCAGTTGCTCGAGGCGTTCCACCTGCTCGAGGGGATGGACTGGCAGCGCAACCCACTGCAGCAGCGCCGCTCGTGTGTACGCATATATGCCGATGTGCTGCCGCACGAGCGAGCCTCGCATTTCGCGATCCGCATTCTCTCGCAGAAATGGGATCGGGGCTCGCGAGAAGTAGAGTGCGTGGCCTCGGTCATCGCAGACGACCTTCACGCAATCCGGCCGCTCGAGAATGGACGCGTTGGCCCGGCAGGCAGCCGTGCCGATCGGGGCGCTCCCGCGGCTGACAACGCTGACGGCGCCCCGCGCTGCGGCCTCGTCAACAAATGGCTCGTCGCCCTGAACGTTCAGGATGATCTCCGAAGATCCGTAGGCGGGCAGCCCTGCGACCTCAGCGACGCGATCCGTGCCCGAGGGATGGTCCGGCCGAGTCAGCACCGCGACGCCGCCCGCCCTCTCGACGGCCTGGACCACCTCGAGATCGTCGGTGGCAACCACGACGTGATCAGCGATACCAAGGCTGCTCACTCGATCCCAGACGCGGACGATGAGTGGCTCTCCCCCGAGCAACCGAAGCGGCTTCTCGCGAAGCCGGGTTGCGCCACGACGGGCTGGGATTACCGCGAGTACGCTCACGCGGAATCCGACCTCGGATCAGCTGCGGCAAGAATCATTCCAATAACGTAGAGCCTTGTAAGGCAATGGCAATGGCGTGCCTGCCGCTCTCAGGCACGATTGTCGCGTCAACGCCGTGGCAAAGCGACTTCGGTACCCCGGCAGAGGCCCCACTCCGTAAAGATGAGCCTGTTATCAGGCTCGTTCACGCCATTGACGGGCAAGGCTGAGGAAGTTCCGCAGCAGGGGCATCCCGTCCGGTGTCAGGATGGATTCCGGATGGAATTGGACGCCCCAGACCGGATGGATCCGGTGGCGAAGGGCATGGATTTCCTCGGCCGAATCCGTCGCGCGCGCCGTGACCTCGAGCTCGGCCGGGAGAGACGCCGGCTCGACAACCAGTGAGTGATACCGCATCACTCGCATCGGCGATGGCAGTCCTGCGAAGAGATCGGTGCCATCATGTGCGAGCTCGGATGTCTTGCCGTGCATCACGCGGCCGGCCCGCACAACGCGACCGCCGTATGCCTCGCCAATCGCCTGATGGCCCAGGCAGACGCCGAGGATCGGGATCGAGGCGCCCCAGCGCCTGATCAGCGGCACCGTGATCCCCGCCTCACTTGGTGTGCGTGGCCCCGGAGAGATGACGATGGCTTCCGGCTCCAGCCACCCGACCCCCTCGACCGTCAGCGCATCATTCCGGCGGACGTCTGGCGTTTCGCCCATCGCGCCGAGGTACTGCACGAGGTTGAACGTGAACGAGTCGTAGTTGTCGAGGATGAGGATCATGCGCGGGGATGGAACTGCTGGTGAATCTGCTGCAGATAGCTGCGGTCGACGTGTGTGTACAGCTGCGTGGTCGCAATGTCCGCGTGCCCGAGCATGTCTTGCACCGCTCGCAGATCGGCGCCGCCTTCGAGCAAGTGCGTCGCGAAGGAGTGCCGCAACGTGTGCGGTGTCACGCGCGTCGTTATTCCCGCGGCCTCGACGTATTTCCGCAGCAGCTTCCACGCTCCCATGCGCGAGAGCGGCTGCCCGCGTGCGTTGACGAACAAGGCAGGCGTTGGCGCACCGCGCACCAGCGCCGGACGTAGCTCTCGTGTGTAGATCGCGACGGCGGCAAGGGCGCGGCGCCCGATCGGTACGAGGCGCTGTTTGTTCCCCTTCCCGACGACGCGCACGATTCGTTCATCGAGGTGCACATCGCCGACGCCCAGCGAAATCCATTCGCTGACGCGGAGCCCGGCACCGTACGCCACCTCGAGCAGTGCGCGATCACGGAACGCGAGCCGCTCGTCGAGCGAAATCGCGCCGATGATACGATCCACGTCGTCCGGCGAAAGCACATCAGGAAGTTTGCGCCATTTCTTCGGCGTTTCGAGTTGCCCTGACGGATCGTGCGATATGCACGATTCACCGACGAGGAACCTGAAGAAACCCCGGACTGCGCTGATCATCCGGCTCACGGATGCCGGCGCCAAGCCAAGGTCAACGAGATGGTGGATGAAGCCCCGGAGCGCGCGCGCATCGATCGCGCCAGGCGACGTGTTGCCCGTCATCACGAGGTACTCGTGCAGGCGATGCAGATCGCCGGCATACGCTTCGATGGTGCGTGGAGACGATCCTTGCTCGAGTGACAGCGCGTCAAGCCACGCGTCTGCCAAGGGCATCGGGTGTGGA
Organism: Gemmatimonadaceae bacterium; assembly: GCA_031373905.1. GTDB lineage: Bacteria > Gemmatimonadota > Gemmatimonadetes > Gemmatimonadales > Gemmatimonadaceae > JACMLX01. The sequence goes on from JANMNM010000029.1 coordinate 50,007, forward strand.
CCGCGTGCCAGCGTCATCGGCGTTTGCGCCACCAGATGGCAGCAACGGCGATGGTCAGCACAACGACCGCGACGACCGCCGACGTTCGCGTGGCCGAACTGATCATGCGCTGCAGTTCCGGGAGATTCTCCCCGAAACGAAACCCAAGCCAGGCGATCGCGCCATACCAGATCCCGGATGCGAGCGCCATGACCGGGAGCACCTTGCGGAGCGGAATACGGAGTGCACCGGCGAGCGGCGGAACCACCGCGCGCACGCCGGGCAGGAAACGGCTCAGGAACAACGCCCAGATACCATGCCTGGCGTAGAGTGTCGCGATCTTCGCCTCCGCCTCCGCTCCGCCAAGACGCGACATGAGCGCCGCGCTGCCGTATCGTCTGCCAAAGAGATACATGCCGAGCGCGCCCAGCAAGTTCCCAGCCCAGACGGAGATCGCTGCGCCGGCGAGCGATCCAGTCCCGCGAGCGGCAAGGAAACTCCCGACCGCAACGACTGTGTCCGCGGGAAGTGGCGGAAACACATTCTCGGCAGCGGCGGCTGCCGCCAAGGCGACGTACAACGTCCAAGCTGGGAGCGTCGCCAGCCAGACCAGCAGCGCATCCACTCGACGTCAGTTCGAGGTACGAACCGGGATGAGCGTTGCGACGGCCACGCAGGCAAGTCCTTCGCCCCGCCCAACCCACCCCATCCCCTCGTTCGTTTTCGCTTTCACACTGACGCTCTCGGTCGGGAGACCGAGCGCTGACGCGAGCGCCATGCGCATCGCATCTCGATACGGCAGGAGTTTCGGTCGTTCGACGATCACCGTGACGTCGACCTGCGCGACACGCCAGCCGCGCTTCTCCGCCGCCGCGCAGGCGAACCGAAGCATCTCGACCGAACTGCGACCGCGGTTGGCGGGATCCGTATCCGGAAACAGCTCGCCGATGTCTCCCGCGCCAGCCGCGCCGAGCACCGCGTCCGTCAGCGCGTGGCAGACCGCGTCCGCGTCGGAATGGCCCACCAGCTTGAACTCGCCCGGGATCTCGATCCCGCCAAGAATCATCGGTCCACCAACACCGAAGCGGTGCGAGTCATAGCCGATGCCCGTCCGGACAGGCAAGGTCGGAACAAAGGTCGGCGGAAACGTGACATCGAGAATCTCGATGCCGGAGAGCGGGTCTGGCAGGCCAGGCTGTCGCAGGACGCCCCGCGCCTCCGGGAATACGCCCCAGAGGAGTGGTGGCGTGACTCCGGACGCGGCGAGCAGCTTCCCCGCCCACGTCCGTTGATCCTGCGCGGCCGCCATGAGGATGTCCGCGTCCGAGATATCGGTTGCGCCACACTGTTCGGAAATCCGGCCCGCGCGCTCGAGCACGAGTTCGGGTGCGTCATCGATTTCCGCGGAGAGCGCCCCGGTCCGCGCGAGATGGATGTCGCGCCGCGCGTCGAGTTGCAGCGCGGCGGGATTGACACCGAGCAGTCGCAAGGCGGCCTGCGATCCTTCCGCGGCCGGTTCGAGGAGTCCGAGCAACAGGTGAAGCGACGTGAGGGTGGGGTCGCCAGTTCGCTCCATCTCGACCATGGCGAAGTCGATGGCCTTGCGCGCGGGAGCCTGAAAGCGGACGGGCATGTGCGATGGAGTCAGTTGACGTGGACGAACAGGCAAGGAGTCAGGCGGCTGCGACGACGGGCGCGATCGGCAGGATCGAATAGTCCTGCCGACGACGCGCCGCGGTGAAGCCGGCATCACGAATCAGGCGTTCCAGCTCAGCGGTGGTAGTTCGATAGGTGGTATTGGCCGCCGAGACCACGTTCTCCTCGATCATCAGCGAGCCGAAGTCATTGCAGCCGAAACGCAGCGCCATCTGTCCGACCTTCATGCCCATCGTGACCCAGCTGCTCTGGAGATTGGGCACGTTGTCGAGCACGATGCGACTGATGGCGACCGTGCGCAGGTACTCCGTCGCGTCGGTCTTCTGCATGTGCGAGAACTCCGGCGTGTTCTCCGGTTGCAGCGGCCAGGTGATGAACGCGGTGAACCCGCCCGTTCGCGCCTGAAGCGCGCGAACGCGATCGAGGTGTTCGATCCGCTCGGCGAGCGTTTCACCGAGGCCGTACATCATCGTCACCGAGGTCTTCATGCCTTCCTGATGCGCAATCTCCATCATCTCGAGCCAGCGGTCGGCGCCAGCCTTTTTCGGGGCGGCGTAGTCACGCACCCGCTGCACGAGAATCTCTCCGCCCCCACCGGGAATCGAATCGAGCCCTGCGGACCTGAGCTCGCGGATGATCTCGCGCGGATCGATGCGGAAGAGCGTCGAGAAGAAATCGATCTCGCTCGGACTGAAGCCATGGATGTGGATCGGGTGGTTGCGCTTGATGTACCGCAGCAGATCGAGGTACCACTCGAACGGGATATACGGATTGTGCCCGCCCTGAATCAGGATCTGAATGCCGCCAAGCGCTTTCGTCTCCTCGATCTTCGCGCCGATCTCCTCGAAGGAGAGCGTATAGCCTTCCTTGTGCTTCGGTCGGCGGTAGAACGCGCAGAACCCGCAGTCTGCAACGCAGACATTGGTGTAGTTGATGTTGCGATCCACGATGTACGTGACGACGCCGTCGGGATGCAGCCGCTCGCGTTGCCGGTCTGCCTCGAGCCCGAGCACGATCAGTGGAGCATCCGTATAGAAGTCGAGCACGTCGCGCATCAGTTTCCTCAGGCCGCAGTCAGGAACACCAGCGGTCGCGCCGCAACGCGACCGGTCGCGTCCAGCCGCCGGTAAAACTCGGTGAGCCCCTGCAGATGCGGGAGCGACAGTCGGTAGTCAAGTCCGCTCAGGTACGACTCGCAAACCTGAGCGGGGGCGCCGGTGGCGGCGGCAGCCTGCGTCGCCAGTTGCGACAGATGCGCGACGCCCCAGTCGCGGGACGCGATGAGTGCCGCGTGCAGTCGAAGCGCATCGGCGACCGGAATCGTTCGCTGTGCGACCCAGACGGCGAAGACGAACGGGAGTCCGGTCCACTCCTTCCACGCCAGGCCGAGATCGATCTGATAGGGATAGTCCACTCCCGCTGCACTGGTGCCGGATGAGAGCAGCAGTGCAGCGTCACCGATGACGAGGCGCGCGGCATGCGGCTCGTCGCCGAAGCGCGCGATATCAGCACTTTCCGCATCAGCGGGCACGAGCCGCGGTGTCACGCCCCAGCGCTCGGCAAAGAGCAGCGCGAGCAGCTCGACCGACGTCATGCTGCTGCGCGAGACGAGCACGGTGGCGCGATGGAGCTCCGGAATCGGGACGCGAGAAAACAGCATGACGCTGCGAACGGGGCCGTCGCAGGAGATTGCAAGGTCGGGCAGCAGCAGGTACTGATCGGCGTGCGCGGCGTACTCCACGGCGCTGATGACGCTGACGTCGAGCGCGCCGGACGCCATCTGTGCATTGAGCGCGCTCGGCACGCCATCGATCAGTGTCGCATCGAGCGAAATCAGGCGACGATCGATCGCGCCGTAGACCGGATACGTATTGATGTACGGGATGCGACCAACGCGGAGCATGTCAGGCCGCCGCGCCGATGGCGTCATTCGAGACCGTGTCGAACGTGCGCAGAACCCGATAGAAGGAGTCCCGCTCGGCCGGCGACTTTCCGGCGCCGCGAATGAGCTTGAGCAATTCGTCGAGTGTCATGCGTTGCTGCGTCTGCGCGCCGACGGCGTGATAAATCTTCTCCCGGACGACGGTGCCCTCGATGTCGTTGACGCCAAAGGCCAGTGCCACCTGTGTCAGCGCTGGCGAGACCATGATCCAGTGCGATTTGATGTGCTCGATGTTGTCGAGAAAGAGCCTCGCAACAGCCAGGTTTCGCAGATCGTCGAATCCGGTCGTGCTGGTGCCCTGCCGGCCGAGCTGGACACCGAGCTCATTGTCGTCCGGATGATACGCGAGAGGGATGAAGGCGAGGAAGCCGCCAGTGTCGTCCTGCAGGTCGCGAAGCATCCCGAGGTGCTCGACCCGGTCTTCAGTGCTCTCGACATGACCGTAGAGCATGGTGCAATTGGTCCGGATTCCCAGCGCGTGCGCGGCACGATGCACGGCGATGTAGTCGGCGCCACCAAGCTTCTTGTCCGCGATGACGTCGCGGACGGCGGCACTGAACGTCTCCGCGCCACCGCCCGGCATCGTGTCCAGACCGGCCTCGCGCAGCGCGATGAGTACCTCGGTCCACGACAGCTTCTCGATGCGTGCGATGTGCGCAATCTCGACTGCGGTGAGCGCCTTGATGTGCACCTGCGGGTGGGCCGCCTTGAGTGCCCTGAACATCGAGGTGTAGTACTCCAGGCCGGCCTGCATGTCGAGGCCACCAACGATGTGGAACTCGCGCGTCATGCTTTCCGACGCCTGCTCTGCCTCGGCAAGCACCTGCTCCAGCGTGTACCGGTACGCTCCGTCTTCCTTGGGCAACCGCGCATATCCGCAGAAGACGCACGTCTTCCGCAGAACGCAGACATTGGTCGGATTGATGTGCTGATTCGAGGCAAAGGTCACCACGTCGCCGTGCCGCGCCCGGTTTGCCGCGTCAGCCAGATGCCCAACGCCAAGCAAGTCCGGCGAGCGGAACAAGGTCACGGCATCGTGAGGTGAGAGGCGCTCGCCGCGACGCACCTTTTCACCAATCGGATGCAGCGCTGCGTCTCGCAGCCGCTCGAGCTGGACTTCGGAAACCGCGATCATGCCGATCCTACTCCTGATATCGTCCGACGGCGATGGAAACGTTGTGACCACCGAACCCGGAACTGTTGCTCACTGCCACATTCACGACTCTCGAACGTGCCACGTTCGGCGTGATGTCGAGATCACACTCCGGATCCGGTGTCGTGTGGTTGATCGTCGGCGGGACGGTGTTGTCCCGGATCGCCAGCGTGCAGGCGATGAACTCGACCGATCCTGCGGCACCCAGCATGTGCCCTGTCGCCGACTTGGTCGAGCTGACGCTCAGTTTTTCCGCGTGATCACCGAAGACGGCCCGGATTGCCCGTATCTCATTCGAATCGTTGAGCGGCGTGGAAGTTCCATGCGCGTTGATGTATTCCACGTCGGCAGGCCCGAGTCCGGCATCCTTGAGCGCGAGCCGCATCGACCGCTGCAGACCTTCGTGGGCATCCGGCTGTCCGGTGAGGCTGTGGGCATCGCCCGTGGCGCCGTAGCCCAGGACCTCGCCGTAGATGTGCGCGCCCCTGCGACGGGCGTGCTCCAGCTCCTCCAGCAACACGACTCCCGCCCCTTCACCGAGCACGAAGCCATCGCGTGTCTGGTCAAATGGGCGCGAGGCGTGGGCGGGATCGTCATTCCGGCTCGAGAGCGCGCCCATGCTGGCGAAGCCGCCGACGGACATCGGTGTCACGGCCGCCTCGGAACCGCCGGCCAGCATGAGATCGGCGTCGCCATACATGATGCTGCGCATCGACATGCCGATCGCGTGCGCGCTCGTCGCGCAGGCGGAGACCGTGGCGAAGTTCGGGCCGCGGCAGTTGAACTGCATGGAGACGACGCCCGCGGCGATATCCACGATGTACATGGGGACGAAGAACGGTGAAATACGCCGCGGTCCGCCCGTCATGTAGTTCGTGTGCTGATCCTCCATCGTCTTCAGGCCACCAATGCCGCTGCCGATGATGACCCCGCAGCGATCGGGATCGAAGCCACCATCAGCGAGTCCCGCATCGCGCATGGCCTGCACCGATGCGGCCACCGCATACTGCGTGTACAGATCCGCGCGTTTTGCCTCCTTGCGGTCCATGTACGCGCTGACGTCGAAGTCCTTCACTTCGCAGGCAAAACGCGTCGCGAACTTCTCCGCGTCAAACCGGGTGATCGGGGCGGCTCCGCTGACGCCGGCGCGGAGCGCATCCCAGGTCGTCGCGACGTCGTTCCCGACGGCCGTCAGGCACCCCAGACCCGTGACGACGACCCTCCGTTCTCTCATCAGCCCTGCACCTTGGAGTTCATGTAATCGAGTGCGTCACCGACCGTGCGCAACTTTTCTGCATCCTCGTCAGGGATGTCGATGTCGAACTCCTTCTCGAATTCCATCACCAACTCGACGATGTCGAGGCTGTCAGCGCCCAGATCCTCGATGAAGCTCGCTTCGTTCGTGAGCTTGTCCCGCTCGACGCCCAGTTCACGCTCGATGATTGTCTTTACCTTCTCCGTATGGTCTGCCATTTCCGCTCCGTGCGCTGGATGATTCGTGGGTAGGAAGTCGAGGTCGGTGGTCGACCCGTCGGGCGAACGTTACATCACCATCCCGCCATCCACCACGAGCACCTGCCCGGTGATGTAGGCGGCGTGGTCTGAGGCCAGAAATGCCACCGCCGATGCGATGTCGGCCGGGCTCCCAAGCCGCGCCAGCGGAATCTGTCCCTCCAGGGCCCTGCGCTGGTCCTCGCCGAGTGCCGCGGTCATGTCAGTGGCAATGAACCCCGGCGCGACCGCATTGCACAGGATGTTCCGCGAGGCGAGTTCCTTGGCGACCGATTTCGTGAGGCCGATCAGGCCCGCCTTGCTCGCTGCGTAGTTCGCCTGACCGCGGTTGCCGATCACGCCAACCACGCTGCTGATATTGATGATCCGGCCACTCCGCCGCTTCATCATGCCGCGTGACGCCGCCCGGATGCTCGCGAACGCCCCGCGCAAATTCGCGTCCATCACGGCGTCCCAGTCTTCGTCCTTGAGCCGCATGATGACGTTGTCTCTCGTCAGGCCGGCGTTGTTGACGAGGATGTCGAGCGTGCCGAATGCCTCCTCCACGTTGCCAACCAGCGTCGTGACCTGCGCGATCTCCGCCACATCGCAGGCGAAGCCGCGCGCGCCATGCCCGATCTCCGCCGCCACCGCCTCTGCACGCGCCGCATCACGACCGACAACCGCGACGCTCGCACCGGCAGCCGCGAGCGTCTCGGCAATCGCGCGACCGATCCCGCGTGTGCTCCCCGTAACGAGCGCAACCTTGCCAGTCAGGTCAATGTGCATCACGCCGCCTGATGCTCGAGAATGGCTTCGATGTTGGCTGCTGTTCCAGCCGGGAGCACGGTCGCCGTCGGATCGATCTTCCTGATGAGACCGCTCAGCACGTGCCCCGGTCCAAGTTCGATGTACGTGATCCCTGGAAAGTCCGCCGCGATCCGGCGAATCGTCTCTGTCCAGCGGACCGGTGAGGTCATCTGTTCAGCGAGCAGTTGCCGGTTCGTTTCGGCGTCAGTGGTGGGCAGCCCGGTCACGTTGGCGTACACGGGGATCGAAGCGCCAAGCATCGGGACCGCGGCAAGAGTGGAGTCCCATGCCCCTCGCGCTGCCTGCATCAGCGGGGAGTGGAAGGCACCGCTGACGTGCAGCCGCATGCACTTCCGGGCGCCGTGCTCCTTCGCGAGTTCCATCACGCGCTCAACGCCCGCAACCTCGCCTGAGACCACGACCTGCCCCGGCGAGTTGAAGTTCGCGGGAACCACGGCGCCCGACTCCGCGGACGCGCGCTCGCACAGCTCTCGCACCTGGACCGTGAGATCACCGAGGATGGCTGCCATCGCGCCGGGACGTTCTGCCCCAGCCGCCTGCATCAGTTCGCCACGCGTGCGAACCAGTCGCACCGCCGTGGCGAAGTCGAAGGTCCCCGCTGCGACGTGCGCGGTGAACTCTCCGAGCGAGTGGCCCGCCGCGCACACTGCCGACTTGCCGATTCGCTCCGCGAGGATGCGCCAGACGGCGACGCCGTGCGTCAGGAGCGCCGGCTGCGCGTTGTGGGTTTCCATCAGCGTCTCGGCCGGACCGTCGAAGCAGAGCGCGGAGAGCGGGAAACCGAGCGCTGCATCGGCCGCGCGAAACACGTCAGCCGCCACGGGATATGCACTCACGATGTCGTGAGCCATCCCCGGCTTCTGCGATCCCTGACCGGGAAACATGAGCGCGACAGTCATCAGATTCGCACCACCATTGAGCCCCAGGTGAATCCCGCGCCGAACGCGCAGAGGAGGACGATGTCGCCTGAACGCACGCGACCCGTAGTAATCGCTTCGTCGAGCGCGATGCCGATGCTGGCCGACGACGTATTACCGAAACGATCCACGTTCACATACACCTTGTCCATCGGGATGCCGGCATGCTTGGACATCGCCTCGATGATACGCACATTCGCCTGATGCGGAATCAGCAGATCGATGTCCGCGCCGGTGAGGCGGGCACCATCGAGCGCACGATCACAGGCTTCCGCCATGGAGCGGACGGCATGACGGAACACTTCGCGTCCGGCCATCTTCACGTAGGAGGAGCGGTCCTCGAGCACCGGAAGGCTGAACGGCTGTCGTGCACCGCCGCTCGGTCTCCAGAGCAACTCGGCCAGTGCCCCATCACTGCGCAGGAACGTCGACAGGATGCCGCGCCGCCCGTCGCTTTGCCGCACGATTGCCGCCCCGGCACCGTCGCCGAAGAGCACGGCGGTGCTCCGGTCCTGCCAGTCCACGATCGCGCTCATCTTCTCTGAACCTACCACGAGCGCGGTCTCAATCGTGCCGGCGGCAATCAACCCTTCGGCGACTGTCAGCGCGTACAGCCACCCCGTGCACGCGGCGGAGATGTCGAACGCAGACGCGCGCGACGCACCCAGCGCCGCCTGCACATCGACTGCCGTGGCAGGGAGCAGGCGATCCGGCGTGGCAGTCGAGAGAATGATCGTGTCGATTTCCGCAGCCGTGATGCCAGCTTTCTGCATCGCCTTGCGCGAGGCATCCGCGGCCAGACTGCAGGTGGTTTCGCCGTCGCGCGAGATGTGCCGGCGCACGATGCCCGAGCGCTCGAAAATCCACTGATGCGACGTCTCGATTCCCATGGCCGTGAAATCGTGATTCGTCATGACGTGCTTCGGAACGCTGTATCCCGTTCCGGTGAGTGCGGCGATCGGACGCTTCATGGCCTCGCTCCCCGCGCGCATCCGCCGATCGACACACCGATCGGCGAGGGCGACGCGATGTCAGTCCGCGCTGCTCAGTCGCCGTCCGATATGCTCGGACATGTGCGACTCTGCCGCGCGGACCGCGACGTTGATGGCATTCATGATTGCGCGCGGCGAAGACTTGCCATGCGCGATGATGCTCACACCACGGACTCCCAGCAGCGGCGCGCCGCCGTAGTTGGAGTAGTCCAGATGGGCGAGGGTTTTCAGCAACGCGACCGAGTCAGCGTTCATCGCGGTCGCGATCATCTTGATCAACGCAGGTGCGAGACCCTCATAGAACTTCAGAATGACATTGCCCGTGAAGCCATCGCAGACAACGACGTCGAATGGGCCGCGGTCACAGGTTCCGGCCGCCACATCGCGACCTTCGACATTTCCGATGAAATGCAAATCCGACATCGCGAGCAGCTTGTTGGCTTCCTTGACGACGGCGTTGCCCTTCTCGGCTTCCTCTCCGATGCTGAGCAGGCCGACGGCGGGATTTGTGCGCCCGAGGATATCCTCGGCGTAGACGAGACCGAGCCGCGCAAAATGCACGAGTTCTTCTGCACTGCAATCAACGTTCGCACCACTGTCAAGCACGACCACGGTGTGCAGCGCAGTGGGAAAGATCGTTCCGATCGCCGGGCGCTTGAGGCCTGCATGCAGCCCGAGCGCGGAGTAGGACGCGGCCATCTGCGCGCCCGTGTTCCCGGCCGAGACGAAGGCATCCGCGTCGCCCTCCGCGTGCCTGCGGAGCCCGACTGCCATTGAGGATTCGGGGCGTCGAAGCACCGCTGTCGGCTTGTCAGCCATACCAACGACATCGGGCGCGTGCACGATGTCGATTCGCGCGCGGTGCACCGCCAACGCGGCGAATTCACCACCCAGCGCCTCGTCGAGCGCAGCGTTCACGTCAAGGCTGCGACCGATCAGCTGGACGCGATGTTCCGGTCCCAGCGCCGCAAGCGCGAGCAGTGCGCCAACCACCGGTGCGGCGGGGGCGAAATCGCCACCCATCGCATCCAGGGCGATCCGGGCCAAGGGTCAGCCTTCCCGGGCCGCGATCCGCTGCTCTCCACCATAATAGCCGCACTCGTCACACACACGATGAGGGCGCTTCATGCTCGAGCACTGAGGGCACTTCTGAATCACGATCCGCGGGGCAACCTTGTGGGTATTGCGGAGACGCTTGCGCTGCTTCGAGGTCCTGCGCTTCGGTACGGCCATCGGTCAATTCCTGGTAGTAAGACGATTCGGGACTCGGCTGTGCGCTCTGCACGCTCGCCCGTCAGGCATCATCTGGTGATGAGCATGAACAGGTGGTCGTATTGCGGTCAACGCCGCAGGTCGGACACAGGCCTCTGCAATCTTCACGGCACAGAACAAAGGATGGGACTGCAAGGATCCATCCTTCGCGAACTGCTGGGCCCACGTCGATGCGGCGCGACTTGGAGTCCAGCAGGAACACATCAGGGTCATCTTCCAGCCCGTCCTCGTCCGACTCGACGAACAGACACTGGATTGAATCGCCTGCCCTCACCAGTACCTCACGCAGGCACCGGGTGCATTCACCAACGGCCGAGCCCTCAAACTCACCGGTGAAATAGTACCGTCCGTCACCCGCTCCCGAGAGTCGACCGTGCACGGTCACCGGCGAACAGGGCGGAACCGCCACTCCCAGCCAGAGCGAACTGTCCGGAGCGATCTCCCCATCGACCTGCGCCGCTTGGCCTTCGAGACTGCGGAGATCCACTGACAGCATAGCCTTTCAAAATAGAGGAGCCGATGAGAGCGAGCAAGTGCCCGTACCACCGCCACTTAGCTATTGGCGCCCGGCCCGGCTGGTCCCTAGGCGAGCATTGGAAAGAAAAACGCGGACTCGACACTGGCGTTTTCATCGGAGTCGGACGCATGGATTGCGTTCCGGCCCTTCGATTCTGCGTAGAGCTTGCGGACGGTACCCTCGGCAGCCTCCGCCGGATCGGTGGCACCGATGGCGGTACGGAGTGCCGCGACCGCATCGTCCTTCTCGAGTACCATTGGCATGCACGGCCCGGATGTCATGAAGTCGACAAGCTCGGCAAAGAAGCCACGATCCTTGTGAACTTCGTAGAACTTGCCGGCCTCTTCCTTGGTGAGATGCATCACGCGCGCGGCCCTGATGACGAAACCGTGGGCCTCGAGGTGCGCGATGACCTTCCCGGCCTTGCCGGCACCAAAAGCATCGGGTTTGATGATCGTCAGGGTGCGGTTTCCAGCCATTTCCATGCTCCGGTTTTTTTGTCAGGCGAGATGACGCCAGTGTTGGCAGACAGGCGCGCCCGGTCACCGAGGTGGCCGGGCGCGCAGCAGACGAACGACTCGTGAAAGCTACAGCCGTGCTTTGACCAATTCCACGAAGTCCATGGGGCGCTTCGCGATACCCATTCCGGCGTGCTGAAACGCTTCAAGCTTCTCCGCCGCAGTCCCGGCGGATCCGGAGATGATGGCTCCGGCGTGACCCATCCGGCGCCCCGGGGGCGCGGTCTGGCCCGCGATGAAGCCGACCACCGGTTTCGTCATCTTCGTGCGGACGTACTCGGCGGCCTCCTGTTCATCCGTTCCTCCGATCTCACCCATGAGCGCGACGACCTTCGTCTGAGGATCCGCCTCGAACGCCTCCAGCGCATCAATGAAATTCGTGCCATTGATCGGGTCGCCACCAATACCGACGCAGGTGCTTTGGCCGATCCCCGCACGGGTCAGAAGGTTGACGATTTCATACGTCAGGGTGCCGGAACGACTGACGACGCCTACCGGGCCCGGCGTGCAGATCCGGCCTGGAATGATGCCGACCTTGGATTGTCCCGGGGTGATGAGCCCAGGGCAATTCGGGCCGAGCAGCCTCGCGCCCATTTCCTTCACGTACGGATAGACCTTCGTCATGTCGAGCACCGGCACGCCTTCCGTGATGCACACGATGAGCTTCACGCCGGCCGCCGCTGCCTCCATCATCGCGTCGGCGGCGAACGGCGGGGGCACATAGATGACCGAGGTGTTCGCGCCGGTCGCGGCGACCGCCTGCGCGACGGTGTTGAAGATCGGCACGGTGCCTTCGAACGTCTGGCCGCCCTTGCCGGGTGTGACGCCCGCCACGACCCGAGTCCCGTACTCCATCATCTGCTTCGCGTGGAACGAGCCGTCGCGGCCCGTGATACCCTGCACCAGCAGCGTCGTGTTGTTGTCGACGAAGATGCTCACTTGGCACCCCCGGTCGCGAGTGCAACTGCGCGCTGCACCGCTTCATCCATGTCCGACGAGGCGCTGAAGCCATTCTCGGTCAGGATCTTCATCGCAATCTCTTCATTGGTACCGGTGAGGCGAATCACGAGCGGCACGGTGAGTGGATTCGCCTTCGTGGCGGTGACGATGCCGTTCGCAACGTCATCGGTGCGCGTGATCCCACCGAAGATATTGAACAGGATCGCCTTCACGTTCTTGTCGGCGGTGATGATCCGCAACGCATTGACCACCTTCTCCGGATTCGACGAACCGCCGATATCGAGGAAGTTGGCGGGCTCGCCGCCGTAATACTTCACAAGGTCCATCGTGGCCATCGCGAGGCCCGCACCGTTGACCACGCAGCCCACATTGCCATCGAGCTTGATGAACGTGAGATTGGCCTTCCGTGCGTCGACCTCGCTCGCATCTTCGCTGCTTTCGTCGCGCAGCGCCTCGATTGCCGGGAGACGCTCGAGCTCATTGTCGTCGATGACCATCTTGCCGTCCACCGCGACGACCTTGCCAGCGGGCGTCACGACCAGCGGATTGATCTCGGCCAGCGAGCAACCGCTCTCGATGAACGCGGCATAGAGTTGCTGCATGATCTTCGCGGCCGCACGAGCCTGGCGCACATCATCGTAGAGGAAGAAGCCCATCTCCATCGCCTCGAACGTGCGCAGGCCGTAGCGAGGGTCGACGGGGTGATACTTGATCTTCTCGGGCGTGCTGGCGGCAACTTCCTCGATATCGATGCCCCCCGCCGCACTGACCATGAAGACGGGCTTCTTGGTTGCGCGATCGACGATGATGCCGACGTATGCCTCGCTGCCGATGTCCTCGGCAATCGTGACGAGCACCTTCTCGACGGTCAGTCCCTTGATGTCCATCCCGAGAATGGCAGTTGCCTTCTCGCGCGCCACGGCCGGCGTTGCGCAGTACTTCACGCCGCCGGCCTTGCCGCGGCCACCGACGTGCACTTGCGCCTTCACCATCACGGGAACGCCATACTGCACCGCCAGCGCCTCGGCGCCGTCCGCTGTGGTGGCGATATCGCCATCGGGGATCGGGACGCCATGGCGTCGCAGAATCTCCTTGGCCTGGTATTCATGCAGGTTCACACACGCTCCCGTCTGCGATCGAGTGATTGCAGTGACTGTGATGGTAGAGAGAAAGGCACACCGTCGCCGATGACGGCGAGGGACGCGTGAGCGGCCCATCGTCGGTCGGTCGCCGACGGCAAGTTAATCGCCGGACAACGGTCATCGCGGGCTCGAATCCGGTGCGACGCCCAACACGCGACCAAGTGCATCGAGTGACGCGCCGAATTCGACCCACGCGCCACGCCGCAGCGCGGCGCGCATCTGGCGATACATGGCCGCAGCGGCGGTGCCCGGTGCCGGAGGGCGGCTGCCCAGGCTCCACACGAGCATCGCGTCCGTGACCGTACCGCCGACGCCGCGGCGCACGCCGTCGGTGAGCAGCACCGCGGTCACCTGCGACGGTCGGCCGTCCCGAACCGAGAAGAAGGGCGTGAGGAACCGCGGCGCTCCCGCGCCTGGCAGCACCCGAGTTGTGCCGCGGCGAGCCCCGCTGAGACTGCCAGGCTGACGGAGCGAGTCAGTGGCTTCCTGCATCGCCCGGATGACGCCTTCGTATGCCACACCCTCTGCATTCGGAAGCCAGCGCGTCCGCCGATCACGCCCGCCCGGAGCGAGCAGCACCCCGCGCACCACGCCCCGAACGTCGACCGCCGCCGCCGTCAGTGCGTACTCGTGGCGCGACGGCAGCCACACAGGCACGACGTCGTCCCTCGCCAGCGCACTGTCGCCGCTCGCGCCACGCACCAGTGAGTAATCGCGGAGGCGACCTCCGCCTCGTATCCAGGACGCCGAGTCCTGTTCCAGGGCTCGTGAGCCGTACCGTGCCGCGATCGCCGCCTCCAACCCGAGCGCGTCCGCCCGCGGTGGCAGCGCCTGGCGCAGGGCCTCGGGCAACGCCGCGACCGACAGCACGTGAGTCTGCAGCCGACGCAGCGGCTGACGTGCAAGCAGCGGCAGGTCACTCTCGACCACGATCGAGACCCTGCCCGTGTGGGCATTCACGAGTGCGGTCGCCGCGAACTGGACGGCGGCGTACTCATCGCCATCGAGCATTGCGTGCTCGGCGAGCGGATAGGTTGCACTCACGGCGTAGAGGTCAAGCGCCCAGAGCAGCGAATCCGCGTACGACACGGGAATGACGTGCGCGCCACGCCGAAGCGACGGCACCACCAGTGCGACGCGCTCGCGCACGTCGCGCACGGTGACGAGCACAGGAGACGGTTGCGGGGTCGGGCGCATGAGCAGCCGTGGGTTCTGCTGATTCCACGCGTGTGCCAGCCGCGACGACGTGCTTGCGATCAGTGGCGCGGCGATGTGCCTCGCGGGATCACTGACGATTGCATAGCCACGGCCGGAGTCGCTCACCACGATCGGCGGCAGCACGCGACCGCTCCGTGCGTTGATCGCACGAAGTGGATTCTCGGCCGTGACATCGAATGGGAGTGCGTTCCAGGTTGGGAGCCAGCCATTCGTGCGCATCGCGTCGAACACGACCGCCGACGGAATCCCCCGCGAATCATCCCAGCTGAGAAGCGCACCGACGCGGGCCCCGGACGTGGCCGGGATCGTGCCCCGATCCCACAGCGGCGTTGCCGAGATTGACGCGGTATCGGAGCGTTCCGCCGCGACGACACGGTCCGATTCGTACGCGCGCCTCGTGAAGGCAGCGCGCGTTTCCTGATACCGGCGCTCGCGCGCGACGACATCGCCGCCCTCCACGCTGTCGGCCAGGAGCGGCATGGCCTGACGGAGCAGCAGTGCCATCAGGAGCACGGTGGTCACCGCGGCGATGGCAGCCCGGGGCTGCTGCGACCACGCGCTCCAGGTCACGACACCTGCAGCGGCGATTGCGATGACCTGCATGACGATGCTGCCGGGAAGCCCAATGCGATGATCAGCGAAGCCGAAGCCACCGTCGCTGCCGCCAACGCCAATGAGCCGCTGGAATCCGTCCAGACGGTAGCTCCACGCGATGAGCACAAGCAGGATCGCACCGAGCACCGTAATGTGACGACGGGCATGCCGCGTGATGCGCAATGCGCGACCATCCGTTGTGATGCCGCGCGTCACCAGATACCCCATGATGGTCAGCAGGCACATTCCCGCGTGTGCGATCAGGGCCCACGCGTACGCCTGCAACTCGAAGGGCAGCCAGTTCGTCCAGAACGCGATGTCATACTGGAAATACGGATCTGCCTCGCCGAACGGTCGCGCATCGAGCACGTTAGCCAGGGGGATCCAGTCACCAACCGGCACCGTGAGGACGATGCCGACGAGCAGCGCGACGCTCCACAGGATCGTCGAGATCGTCCGGTCAGAGACCGCTCCAACGACGTCGAGGTTGCCGACCCTGTCCGGGAGCACGACGCTGACGAACGAGCGGCGCACTGCCTCGAGGTGCGCACGCATGACAAGCGTGCCGATTGCCCCAGCGCCACACTTCAGGGTCAGCGCGACCGAGGTGCGCCACCACCAGACGTCCGCATATCCGAGCGACTCGAACCAGGCGTGATCGCCGATCAGCGCGCCCCATGCCCGGCCGATCGCGAGCACCAGTGCTGCGCAGAGCACCAGTGTGAGCAGCCAGCGATGACGAATGATCACGGCCGCACTCGATTCCCGGTCAGACGGCGAGGCCCTGCGTGCGAAGCCAGGCGTCGAACTCGGCGCGGATGGCGTCGCGACGCTCGGCGGTCAGGGCCTCGAACCGCAGCACGACGATCGGCTGGGTATTCGACGCGCGAATCAGTCCCCATCCGTCGCCGAACAGAACGCGTGCCCCGTCGACGTCGATGACATCATGGGTCTTCCGGAAGTGGGCCGACGCGGCCTCGACGAGCGCAAACTTGCGGTCGTCAGGGCAGTCCACCCGCAATTCGGGAGTGCTGAAGTACGATGGCACGTCGGCGAGGAGATCCCTGACGCTGCCGTTGCTGCTCGAGACGATGCGCAGGATGCGCGCGGCAGCATACAGCGCATCGTCATGCCCATAGAAGCCTTCAGTGAAGAACATGTGGCCTGACATCTCGCCGGCCACAGGCGCACCCAACTCCTTCATCTTGTCCTTGATGAGCGAATGCCCCGTCTTCCACATCACCGGCGTGCCGCCAGCCTTCGCGATGGCGTCAGGCAGCGCCTGCGAGCACTTCACGTCAAAAATGATCGGCTGGCCCGACCCGGTGCGCGCGAAAACGTCGCGCGCGTAGAGCAACAGCAGGTAATCGCCCCAGATGATCGTGCCATCACCATCCACGATGCCGATCCGATCCGCGTCGCCGTCGAAGGCGATCCCGATGTCCGCTCCGGTCTTGCGCACCGCCGCGATCAGGTCAACGAGGTTCTCCTCGACAGTTGGATCAGGGTGGTGATTGGGGAAGGTGCCATCGCTTTCGCAGAACAGGTACGTGGCATCGACGTTCATGCGGCCGAAGATCGACTCGGTCAACGGCCCGCCGGCGCCATTCCCCGCGTCGAGCACGACCTTCAGGCGGCGTGTGAGCGGACCCGTACGCGCGAGAATATCATCGGCATACGCGGCGTTGAGGTCCTGGTGCGTGATGCTGCCGGTGTGTGCCGCCGCTGGCGCGTCGAGAAGCTCGCGCAATCGCTGGATACCGTTGCCATGGAGCGACCCGGTGCCGACGCAGAGCTTGAAGCCGTTGAACTCCGGCGGATTGTGCGAACCGGTGATCTGGATGCCACCGGCCACGCCAAGGTGGTGCAGCGACCAATACAGCAGCGGTGTGGGCCCTACGCCGATGTCGATCACGTTGCGTCCGCGCGTCGTCAGGCCCTTGACGAGCGCATCCCGAAGCGCCGCGCCGCTGGGACGGTTGTCACGTCCGACAGCAACCGGGCCGGGCAGCGCTCGCTCGTCGAGCAATGCAGCATACGCCTGACCGATTCCTTCCGCCGCCTCAACTGTCAGGTCGTCGCCGACCACGCCGCGTATGTCATACTGCCTGAAGATTCCTGCCGCGATCGTCATGGCGCGTCGAGTTGGTAGTTCGGAAGGAGAGAAGCCTGCAAGGCAGGCGAGCCGCGTACGCCGGCATCCGTGCCGAGCGGCATGGTACTGACCTCCGCCCAGCGCGCCACGGGTGCAGGAAAGACCCCAAACACGAGGATCAGTATTGCAGCGGCGCCAACCAGGACGCCTGTCATCCTCGCTGGAACGGGCGAAGCCGGCGGACCGTCCGCCTCTGCGACCGGCTGCATGAACATCGTCGCTATCACGCCAAGATAGTACGCCGCCGAGACGACGCTCGCGACAACCAGGACGACGGCCAGCTTGATCTGCGGAGCGGGGGCTGAAATTGCTGCGCGCAGCACATAAAACTTCGCGAAGAATCCCATGCCGCCGGCAACCGGAAAGCCGAGCAACGACAACATGAAGACGGCCATCGCGGTCGCCAGTGCGGGCCGCGTCCTGGACAGCCCGGCCAGGTCCGCGAGACGAGTCCTCCTCTCGATTCCACCCGAGATAATGCTCAGCACACCGAACGCACCGAGGGTCGCGAGTGCGTATGCGAGCGCGTAGAAGACGAGTGCGGAAATGCTCGCGGGCGTGTGACTCGTGATTGCGACGAGCAGATAGCCGCCGTGAGCGATGCTCGAGAACGCCAGCATGCGTTTCACGTTCTTCTGCGTCAAGGCGAGCACGTTGCCCACCACCATCGTGACGGCCGCAAGCAGCCAGATCGCGTAATGCCATGACGTGAACACCGGCCCAAGCCCGACAAAGAGCAACCGGGCAAAGCTCGCGAATGCCGCTGTCTTGACCCCGATCGCCATGAACGCAGTGTACGGCGTCGGCGCGCCCTCATACACGTCGGGCGACCAGAGATGGAACGGGACGGCGGCGAGCTTGAACGAGAACCCCACGAAGAGCAGCGCCGCACCGCCAAGCACAAGCGGTGAGCGTGACAGATCGTTCTCGACGATCGCAGCGGACATGGCGTGCAGATTCGTCGTACCCGTTCCGCCGTACAACAAGGCCATCCCGTAGAGCAGGAACCCGGTGGAGAACGCGCCGAGCAGGAAGTACTTGAGTGCCGCCTCAGCGGAGCGCGCCCGACTCCGGTCGAGACCCGTCAGCACATAGATCGAGAGCGACATGAGCTCGATCCCGAGGAAGATCAGCATCAGCTCACGTGCACCGACCAATAGCAGCATTCCAGATGCCGCGAACAGGACGAGCGCTGGCGCTTCGGCTGCCGTCAGTGCGGCTCCCTCGTTGTATTCCATCGCGATCACGAGTGTCCCAACGACGCCAAGCAGAATGACGACGGCCGAGGCCCAGCGGAAACCGTCGGATGCGAGCGGTCCGCCCGGCGCACCCAGCGGTGTCGGCTGCCCGGCGAGAGTCACGACAGCGGTGATGGCGAGTAGACCGACGGCGATCGCGAGCAGATGCGCCCGACGTGTGCTCGCCGCACCTTCCGTGCTCAACACGCCAAAGAGGAGCACGAGCATGGCACCAACTGTGACGATCAGTTCCGGGAGCAGGAGTGAGCTGAGATCAAGACGCGCGAGATCAGATCCGTTCATCGTCCACGCCCCTCGGCGGCGTCAGCAACCCGCGGACGTTCAGCGGCCACGTTGACACTGTTGATGATTGCCGTGACGGACTGTTCCGTTCGATTCAGGACAGCGGAGGGAGCGAGACCGAGACCGATAATTGCGACCACGAAGCACCACATCACGCCGGCCTCGCGGAGGGACAGATCCGACGCGCCGGACACGTCGGCGGCGGCTTCGGGTCCGAAGATGGTGCGTTGCACCGCCCAGAGCAGATACGCAGCGGCCAGCACGATGCCACTGGTGGCAATCAGGACCAGCACCGGGAATCGCGAGAAGGATCCAAGCAAGACAAGGAATTCACCGACGAAACCATTCGTGCCAGGGAGGCCGGCGTTCGCGAGTGCGAACAGCACGAGGACCGCGGCGAAATGCGGCATTCGGCGCGCAAGGCCGCCGAGCGCGTGGAATCGATCATCGGTGATGCGACGCCTGAGCATGCCGAGCAGGAGAAACATCCCGCCCGTCGTGATGCCGGCATTGACCATCACGAGCATCGCGCCCTGCAGCGAACCAACCGTGAACGCGCTGATTCCAAGCACGACGAAACCGAGGTGCGCCACCGACGCGTACGACATGACGCGTCGGAAATCAGGTTGCACGAGCGCGACCAGCGATCCGTACACGATTGCCAACACACCCAGCGACGCCAGCACCAGGCGCACAGTGGGATCGAGTGCCGCTTCCGGAAACAACGGATACGCCACGGCAATCATGCCGTACGTGCCGACCTTGACACCGAGTGCCATCGCCGCAAGCGGTGGTCCCTCGGCCTGTGCGTCAGGCAGCCAGGTGTGAAAAGGAATCAGGGCG
Source organism: Gemmatimonadaceae bacterium (assembly GCA_031373905.1). Taxonomy (GTDB): domain Bacteria; phylum Gemmatimonadota; class Gemmatimonadetes; order Gemmatimonadales; family Gemmatimonadaceae; genus JACMLX01. The sequence goes on from JANMNM010000029.1 coordinate 69,728, forward strand.
CTTTTGACGAGAAATGCCGAGGCGAATGCGCCAAAGCAGAGAAGCTGTCGTGTCATTGACATCGGCGTCGCCGCCGCAGAGCCAACGATGACGGAGTACGTCGTACCCCCGGCGGTGCTCGCCACCGTGATCAAAGCCACCAGCATCAGCAGCGAGCCGAGCATCGTGTACACCACAAAGGTCATGCCCGCAGCAGGTCCACGTCCCGAGCCCCAGACTCCGATGAGGAAGTACAGCGGAATCAGCATCAGCTCCCAGAAGAGATAGAACAGGAGAATGTCTGCCGCGAGGAAGATTCCGAGCATGCCGCCTGTCAGCACCAGCACCAGGGCATAGTATGATGAAGCGCGGTGAGTCACAGCGTCGCGATCCATGGCAATGACGCCAAGCGGCATGAGAAGCGCCGTGAGCAACACCATCGGCAACGAGAGGCCGTTGGCCGCGAGCCGGAAGCGCGATCCGAACTCGTCGATCCATGGATAGTCGATTGTCGCGGTGCCGTTCGGCACGACAATCCAGAGTGCGACGGCCATCACTGCCGTAAGCGACAGCAGGGCAATCGTCACCGATCGCGCCAGACGTGCTTCCGGGTCCGCTACGGAACGCGGGAGCAGCCAGACAAGAATCGATCCACCGAGCGGAATGGCCAGCAGGGCTGGCAGCAGCCAGCTCGCGGAGACCCCGATGGACGTCAATGCGGCGTTCACTGCGCACCCCGCAAGGTGAACATCCCAACCAGGACGACTGCTCCGAGCGCGATGGCCCAGGCGTAGCCGCCAGCGCTGCCGCCCTGCAATCGAGACGCCAGTCCGGCGAGGACTCGAAGCAACTGCCCGCTCCCCTGCACGAGAACGCCATTGATGAGGCCAAGATCGAGTCCGCGCCAGAGGACTTTTCGTGCCCCCGCGACCATCGGTCCGACGACACCGCGCTCGATGGCCGCGTCCACGTAGTAGTCGTTGGCGAGGACCAGGCCAATCCCGGTGTCAGCTGGCGCTTCGGCCTTGCGAACGAGGCTGCCGGGTTTGAGCAGCAGAAACGCCGTCAGGATTCCGGCGAGCGCCACGGCGACGGCGACACCGATGAGCAGATACTCGGTGCTGTGCGCCAGGTGACCCGAGCCGGCAAGCAATGCAGACGCAGATGCGGACACTGGTGCAAGCCACGCATCGAGGAGCCCTGTTCGTCCGATCGGAATGACCTCAGGAAGCTGAAGCCATCCGCCCACCAACGTGAGCGAGCCGAGCACGATCAGCGGGCCACGGAGAATCCATGGTGAATCACGCATTGCATCCTCAGCCACAGGCCCCGCACGATAGTTGCCGTGAAACGCGTACCGCATCAGGCGTGTCATGTACACCGCCGTCAGGAAGGCGGTAAGCACGGCGGCGCCATACGCAAACCAGAGAACGATCCGCCCGGGGATCGGGCCGAGCGAGGCCTCAGCGAGCGGCGACGAAATGGCGCGTTCGGCAACGGCAGACAGAATTGCATCCTTCGAGAAGAACCCAGCCAGCGGCGGCACGCCGGCAATTGCAAGTGTTGCGATCCACATCAATACGCCCGTCGCTGGCATGGTGCGAATCAGCCCACCCATGTTTCGCAGGTCCTGCGCGTCGTCGGTCTGAGCCGCTTCATGAAGGGCGTGATGCATGGAGTGAATCACGGCGCCCGCGCCGAGGAACAGCAATGCCTTGAAAAAGGCGTGGGACACCAGGTGAAACATTCCGGCGGTATACGCACCGGCGCCGACCGCGATGAACATGTAGCCAAGCTGCGACACCGTGGAATACGCCAGCACTTTCTTGATGTCCCACTGCTTCAGGCCGACCGTCGCACCCCACAACGCCGTGAGAGCACCGATCAGCACGATGACAAGGCACGCTGCGGGGGCGGAGGAAAACAGCACCGCGTTCCTGACGATCAGGTAGATGCCAGCCGTAACCATGGTCGCGGCGTGGATCAGTGCGGAGACAGGCGTCGGTCCGGCCATCGCGTCCGGCAACCAGACGTACAGTGGCAGTTGCGCACTCTTTCCGGCGCAGCCAAGGAAGAGGAACAGGCAGATCAGCGTGGCCGGTGGTGCACCGAGCGAGTTGTGCTCGCGTGCGATCTCCGCAAAATCGAGGGTGCCGAGATTCGCGAAGAGGATGAACATCGCCATCATGATCCCGAAATCACCGATTCGGTTCACGACAAACGCCTTCTTGCCGGCCACCGCGTTCGCTCTGTCACCGAACCAGAACCCGATCAGCAGATATGACGCGAGTCCAACCCCCTCCCACCCGATGAACAGGACGGGAAGATTGGCTCCCATCACCAGCATCAGCATGAAGCCGACGAACAGGTTCAGGTAGGCGAAGTAGCGAGCGAAGCCCGCGTCATCGGCCATGTAGCCGATGCTGTATACATGAATCAGCGAACCGACGCCCGTGATCACGAGCATCATCAGCACGCTCAGCCGGTCCACCCGCAGCATCCAGTCGACGTGGAATCCGCCGGCAGCAATCCACTCGCCGAGTGATGCCGTGACCACCGAATCGACTCCGCTGACAGCTTGCGTGAGCCAGAGCGTGAGGGCAAGAGATCCGAGCAAGACGCCCACGGCGATCGCGCTCACGAGCGCCCGACGGCGGGATGACACAGTCTCGGTCAGCGGCCCACGCCAGGCTGGAACAAGCGAGAGCAGACCGTTCGCGACAAAACCGGCGAACGGAAGCACGGGAACCAGCCAGACGAGTTGTGAAGCGGCGGGTGAAATGGACATGCGCTGGGCGGTGCTAGCCTCTGAGCAGCCGAATTCGGCTGAGATCAAGTGTGCGATAGTGCCGGAAGACACTGATCACGATCGCAAGTCCGACCGCAGCCTCCGCCGCCGCAACCGTCATGACAAACAACACGAATACCTGCCCGGTCACGCCGTGGAGCCTGGAGAGGGCGATGAACGACAGATTGACGGCGTTCAGCATCAGCTCCACACACATGAAGAGGATCAGCGCGTTGCGCCGTGTCAGCACGCCGAGCACCCCGATGCTGAAGAGAATTGCAGACACGACGAGGGCTTCGCGGATCATGAACGGGCCTCGTCCGCCACACGTCCGCGCTTCGCCAGCACGACTGCCCCGACTACGGCGACGAGCAGCAGGACGGACGTCACCTCGAATGCGACAAGGTTTTCCCGGAACAGCGAGTCAGCGATCGGCGCGAGTGCATCCGGTGCGACCGGCTGCAGAGTGGCTGGCAGCGGATGTGACCGGACCACGAAGAGCAGCTCAGCCGCGAGTCCGGCACTGATCGCTGATGCCGTCAGCGCCGCTACACGGCTTCCGCGCTCCGAGTCGTCACCAACGCCGAGATTCAGCAGCATGACGACGAAAACGAACACGACCATGACGGCACCGGCGTAGACCAGAACCTGTGTCGCACCGAGAAACTGCGCGCCCAGCATCACGTACAACGCGGCGAGTGCGAACATGACGTTCACGAGCCAGAGGGCGGCCGCCACCGGATTGCGCCGTGTCACCATGGCCAGCGCCGACCCGATCGCGAGGGTCGAGAAAAGCCAGAAGTGGACGATGAAGACGGTACCCATCACTCCCCAGCCGGGTCGGCGGGATCCCACAATTCGCAGACCGGGTGGGTCTGTGCGGTCAGACGCTCGAGGTCATACACAAAACCATCACGCGTGAACTCTGCGTTCTCGTAGTGCCGCCCGAGATGAATCGCCTCTTCGGGACAGACTTCCTGGCAATAGCCGCAGAAAATGCACCGGAATTCGTCAATCTCGAACACGAGCGGAAATCGGTTCCCCTGCTCGTCCTCGCCAGGCACGAGCTTGATGCAGTTCGCAGGGCACACGGTCGGGCAGAGACCGCAGCCGACACACTTCGCCTTGCCGTCCTCAGTCGTCAGCATGCGGTGCGTGCCGCGCCAGCGCTTTGACAGCGCCTCGGTTTCCTCAGGGTACTGCGTCGTCACCTTATGAGGATCCACAAGGTGTCGGAAGGTATTCGCGAGGCCCGAGAGGGTTGCCCGCACGTAGCTGACTTCCTCGACCGGTCGATTGAGCACCTTGACGGTGATAGCCATCAGTCCTCCTTCCCTTGCTCGGCATGTGCGCGCGCCAGTCGCGACTCGGCGGCCCTGTCCCGGAGCCGGACGTGGCGCAGTTCTCCTGCTGACAGGCGCCCTGTCGTTTCTCCAACCAGCCGACCGCGATCAAAGAAGACAAAGACCGCAACCAGTACCGCGACATTGATGCCGAAGAGCACACCGGTCTGCACCACGCCCCTGCCGATGCCCGCCGACTGCAACGCCAGCATCACCGATGCCACGAGTACGATGTAACCGAGTGAGAGCGGCAGCAGGAACCGCCAGCCGAGCGACATCAGTTGGTCGTAGCGGAATCGTGGCAGCGTCCAGCGAATCCACATATAGAAGAAGAGGAAGAACCCTGCCTTGAACACAAAGGACAGCAATGTGAGCACGGTCTTCAGCACCGATGGATCACCAGTGTTGTCCCACGTGGTGAAGGGGATGTCCCAGCCGCCGAGAAAGAGTGTCGCCATCATGCCACTGGCCGTCAGCATGTTGGCGAACTCCGCGATGAAGAACATCGAGAACTTCATCGAGCTGTACTCGGTGTGGTATCCTGCGACCAATTCGCTCTCGGCTTCCGGGAGATCGAACGGCAGGCGGTTCGTCTCCGCAAACGCGGAGATCATGAACGTGAGGAACGCCACGGAAAGGTTCAGGATGTTCCACCCGCCCAACGCCTGATCCTTCACGATCCCGTCCATTGTCACGTTGCCGGTAAGCAACAGCACGGGAATGATCGAGAGGCCCATCGAGATCTCGTACGAGATCATTTGCGCACTCGACCTGAGGCCGCCGAGGAGCGAGTATTTGTTGTTGGACGACCACCCGGCGAGTGTGATCCCGTAGACTCCAAGCGAGGCAATCGCGAGCGTGAAGACGAAGCCCACCGGAAGATTTGCAATCGAGACGTCGACCACTCCCCACGGCGTTGGAAACGGGGCGGCGAACGGTATCACGGCCCAGCTCACCATCGCAGTGCAGAAGGAGATCGCGGGGGCCAGCGTGAAGATGATGTGATTGCCGGCCGCCGGTGACACTTCTTCCTTCATGAAGTTCTTCAGCCCATCGGCCACCGGCTGCAGCAGTCCTCCAAGCCCGGCGCGATTGGGTCCATGGCGATCCTGAATCCAGGCACTGACCTTGCGTTCCGCCAGCGTGAGCAGCGCGACGGTCACGAGGTACACACCGAAGAACACCAGCACCTTGATCGCGGACGCGATGGCGAACGCTGTCGGGTTCTCCGCGATGGGTGTCATGAGCAGCGGGCCCACTAGGCGGTGATCTCCGCAGCGACCGACACACACTCACCCTTCAGCCCGATGGTCCGATACGTCAGCTGAGCGAACTCAGGCACCGTCGAGGCGAGCGTTGCGAAGACGTCGCTCGCAAGCAAGGGAAACGTGCCGACGCCAAGCGCCTCGGCGAGTGCCGCCATCACCCGATGGCTTGGGCGGGCCTGCGCCGGCGGCGCCTTCGCCTGCAGGAATCGCTGCACGCGTCCCCGGAGGTTGGTGAAGGTGCCATCTTCCTCGGCGAACGTGCACATTGGCAGCGCTGCGATCGCGGCGGCGCACCACGTGTCGTCGAGGATGCTGCTGATCACGATGACCCTCACGCCAGCAGGCAGCTCGGCAGTGGTGGGCGCCGCCTCGGCGACGAGCACGAGATCTTGGTCGCCGAGGTCTGCCAGCGGTGACGATACCTCGGCGAAGCCAAACAATTCTGCACCCGTATGGTTCGGCACGCGCTCCGCGCGCAGGGCCAGATCCGGCACGCCAAGCAGTGGTGCTTCGACGTCACGCGGCACCGTCATCACGGTCGGGGCATTGACGTGTTGCGCGATGCGAGACAGCAGGAACAACGCTTCATTCGACAGCGTGGGAGAGGCGAGGATCGTCATTCGGGGCGCCTTCCGGATGGCCGCGGCGGCAACGGCAATCGCACTCTCCCATGACGTGGTTTCCAATCCATTCGTGCCACGCACGAGTGGATACTCGAGACGGTCGCGGCGATTCATCCAGCGGTAGTTGAGGCGCCCGACGTCACACGCGAAATGCTGGTTGACATCAGCGTTCGGGCGCGGACGGATACGGACCACGATATTGTCGCGCGTCTCGAGCATCACGTTGCAGCCCTGCGAGCATCCTGTGCAGACCGATGCAGCGCGATCCAGCTCCCAGGCCCGCGCCTTGTTGAGGAAATCCTTCGACAGCAGTGCGCCGACCGGGCAGAGATCCACCACGTTGGACGCCCAGTGATGGGTCAGGTCGCGGCCCTCGAACTTGCCGATGAACGCACGATCCCCACGCTCGCTGACATTCAGTACCGGGTCCTGCGCGACAACATCCATGAACCGCACGCAACGCGTACAGAGGATGCACCGGTTGGGCACGTAGAGCACATCGCCGCCAAAATCCTCCATGGGATTGAAGCGCTTTGGTTCCATGTACCGCGAATCCTTCCGCCCCTCAGCGAAAGTGTAGTCCTGCAGTTCGCACTCGCCCGCCTGGTCGCATATCGGGCAATCCAGCGGGTGATTGATCAGCAGGAACTCGAGCACGCCCTTGCGTGCCTCTCGCGCCTTCTCCGAATGGACGTGCACGACCTGCCCTTCGCCGACGGACGTCGCACACGCCGGTGCAAGCTTCGGGAACTTGTCGACTTCCACCAGGCACATGCGACAGACGCCAGCGACTGGAAGCGATGGGTGGTAGCAGTAGTGCGGGACGAGCACACCAACGGTCTTCGCTGCCTCGAGCAGGCTGGTGCCCGGCGCGACGACGACCTCGCGTCCCTCGATTGTGAGGGTCACCATGCCCGGATGCGCGGGCGCTGCTGGGGCGGTCATCTCAGGCCGCCACCGTGCTGACGCTCGGAATCATGACCGACGCGCGGTTCTTCGGAATCTTCGCCTCGAATTCGTGCCGGAACTTCTTCAAGCCACTCACGACCGGCGTCGCACAGGAATCGCTGAGGACACAAATCGTCTTTCCGGTCATGTTGTCGGCAATCTCGAGCAGCGTGTCGAGGTCCTTCATCGTACCCTCGCCGTCACGGATGCGTTCGAGGATCTTCGTGGTCCACGCAGTCCCTTCACGACACTGCGTGCATTGGGCGCAACTCTCGTGGGCATAGAAGCGCGCCAGCCGGGCGATCTGCCGCACCATGTCCTGACTGTCATCGAAGCAGATGACACCGCCCGAGCCGAGCAAGGACCCTGCGGCCTGAATTCCCTCGTAGTCCATCACCGCCGTCTCGCACTCCTCAGGCGTGAGGATCGGAACGGATGACCCACCGGGGATGATTGCCTTGAACTCCCGACCCGCGGGTGGACCGCCGCACAGGTCCCAGAGGAAGTCCTTCATGGGGAATCCCATGCCGACCTCGTAATTGCCGGGACGCGCGACATTGCCGCACACGGAGAAGAGCTTTGTCCCGGTGCTCTTGGGATTCGCCGGCGACGACAGCGACTTGTACCAGTCTGCCCCGTGGCGCAGGACGTGCGTTGCCGCGCAGACGGTTTCGACGTTGTTGATCGTCGTTGGCCGCGCGAACAGTCCCGCCACCGCCGGAAACGGGGGCTTGATTCGGGGGTTGCCGCGGCGGCCCTCAAGGGAGTTCATGAGCGCGGTTTCTTCGCCACAGATGTAGGCGCCGGCACCCTTGTGAATGTGGACGTCCACGCGCTTTCCGCTGCCCATCGCGTTCGCACCGAGAATCCCAGCCGCGTACGCCTCGCGCACCGCTTCGGACATGCGTGCAATTGGCTCGGTATACTCGCCACGGATGTAGATGTACGCCGTTTCTGCATAGATGGCGTGGGCGGCGATCGCCGTTCCCTCCACGAGCTGATGCGGCGTCCATCGCATGATCTCGCGATCCTTGAACGTGCCAGGCTCGGACTCGTCGGCGTTGATGCACAGGTAGTGCGTCTTCCCATCGGGCTTCATGAAACTCCACTTGATGCCCGTCGGGAACCCGGCCCCGCCGCGACCGCGAAGCCCTGAGTCCTTCACTACGTTCTGCACCTCGACGGGGTCTGTCGCGAGCACCTGACGAAGCACTTCGTATCCGCCACGGGACTGCCAGCCCGCAAGGGTCCTGGCATCGGCGTCGCCAAAATGCTTCGAGATGACCGGCGTTTCGCGCGGGTGCGAAGGGTGCGGATACCCCATCAGTCGAGCCCTGCCAGGAGATCCTTCACGCTGTCAACCGACACGCATTCGACCATGGCCTCATTGATCATGACTGGCGTCGCGAAGCCGCACGCGCCAAGGCACTCGACCTCGATCACGGTGAACCGTCCGTCAGCCGACGTCACTCCGAGTTCCCCGCACTGAGTTTCCTTCAGGAACGCATTCACCACGTCTTCCGCGCCGCACACGTTGCAGGGCGTCGTGGTGCAGACCTGCACGAAGTGCCGACCAACCGGATGCTGGTGATACATCGTGTAGAAACTCACGACGCCTTTCACGTACGCCGGTGTGAGGTCGAGCACGGACGCGACTTCGGTCATGCCCTCGGGGCTGACCCAGCCGCGCGATTCCTGCAGCATCCACAATGCCGGCAGCAACGCGGCCATCTTCGTTGGATAGCGCGTGAGCAATTCATCGAGTTCGGCGCGCCGCAGGCCGGTGAACACCGGAGTGTAGGGCTCATGCGTATCGTGCCCGCCGGGCGCCATCGCCTGCAGACTCATCGGTCGATTTCCCCCATCACGATATCGATGCTCGCATTGATCACGATGACATCCGAGAGCAGGTGCCCCTCCGCCATCTTCGAGATCGCCGAGAGGTTGACGAAAGCCGGCGGCCGAATGCGCCAGCGTACAGGCTTGGAGGTCCCGTCACTCACCATGTAGTAGCCCTTCTCACCCTTCGGGCTCTCCGTGGGAACGTAGCACTCACCGATCGGCGGGCGCGGGCCTTCCATCACCAGCTTGAAATGATGGATCATTGATTCCATCTCGCTGGTCGACTTGCTCTTGGCGGGAAGAATGACGCGGGGATCGTCGACGTTGATGGGACCGTCCGGAAGGCGCGCGAGGGCCTGCTCGATGATGCGCACGCTCTGCCGCATCTCCTCCATCCGCACGAGATAGCGATCGTACACATCACCCTTCGTGCCGACCGCGATGTCGAAGTCATACGTCTCGTAGTCCAGGTACGGAAAATCCTTTCGTACGTCGTACGCAACGCCTGAGGCACGCAGCATCGGTCCCGAGAGCCCGTAATTCGTTGCCTCGGACGCAGACATCACGCCCAGGCCGACCGTGCGGCCGACCCAGATGCCGTTGCGCGTGAGCATCCGGTCGGTTTCATCGAGCGTTTTCGGCAGTGATCGCAGGAATCCCTTCAGTCCCTCGACCCAGCCCGGCGGAAGGTCGGCCGCCATGCCACCGATTCGCGATGCGCTGGTCGTCAACCGCGCACCGACCCAGCTCTCCCACAGGTTGTACACCGTCTCGCGTTCCTGGAACGTCCAGAAGAACGGAGTCAGCGCGCCAATGTCCACCGCAGTCGCACCAAGCCAGACCAGATGCGAGATGATCCGGGAGAGCTCCATCGCGATCACTCGCAGCACCGTGCAGCGGGGCGTGATCTCAATCCCGAACAATCGCTCCGCGCCGAGCGCGTAGGCGATGTTGTTGCCCATCGAGTTGAGGTAGACCTCGCGATCCGTCCACGGGATGATCTGATTGTACTGCCGGTACTCCCCGAGCTTCTCGAATCCGCAGTGCAGATAGCCGATGTAGGGCACGCACCGGATAACAGTCTCGCCGTCCAACTCAAGCAGCAGGCGCAGCACGCCGTGCGTCGCTGGATGCTGCGGCCCGATGTTGATCAGCATCCGCTCGCTCTCCATGTCCGGCTCAGTGCCGGGCGGGAGATCGATTGGGCTCACCATCCCGGAGGCATCGGCGGTGAGCGGTGCGCGACGCACCGTGCCGTTCGGGCCAGGCATCGGCGTGGAGAGTGGAACGTCGAGCGTCCGGGTGGTCGTCGCCATCGTCAGCCCTTTCCCTTTTCTGCCAGCAGGCGAGCCCGCATGTCGGCAGGAAGCTCGTGAAACGCCGCCGCGACACTCAGCTCTTCCATCGCGTACGGTGCCTCCGGATTCGCACCGAGCGCCTGCGTCAGCTGTTCCGACCGACTGAACCGGCCGCGCAATGGAAAATCCTTGCGCAGCGGATGCCCCTCGGAGTACGCGTCCCACATGAGGATGCGGCGCATGTCGGAGTGGCCTGCGAAGTTGATGCCGAACATGTCAAAGACTTCGCGTTCGAGCCAGTTGGCCGCCTTGTACACGGGTTCGATGCTCGGAACCTCGAGCACGGCGTCCTTGTCGAGAGTGGCCTTGATGCGAAGAAACCGGCGAAACGGCAGCGATCGGAGATGCCACACCATTTCCAGTGGGAGCTCCAGGTCGCGATGCTCCACAGCCGTGACGTCGACGAGATAGTCATACTGCTGTGCGGGATCGTCACGCAGCCACAGGACGACCTCGCGGATCGTCGCGGCGTCGATCCACACGCAGGTTTCGCCCCACGTCACTTCATGACGGTCGATCACCGTGCCAAACCGCGACCGGAGGGCGTCCACGCTCGGATTCACGTCACCACCGCGATGTGGAATGCCACGCGGCGTGACTGGGTCAGGGGTCGCGCGTGGCAACGCGGCACCGGGCAGCACGACGGTCATGGAGCGGATCGGGTCTGGTGCACGGAGTTGCCGAACGGCTCTGACAACTCGTCAATGCGGGAAGCCGGAATGTAGAGGTGTGACGTCGGGTCGATCGCGATCTCGTCATACTGCGCCTGATCGGCGATCGACCGTTGCTGCTTCACTTTCTCCTGCAACATCAGAATGCCGTACATCAGCGCCTCCGGGCGCGGCGGGCATCCGGGGACGTAGACGTCGACCGGGATGATCGTGTCGATGCCCTGCACCACGGCGTAGTTGTCGAACATGCCGCCTGTGGATGCACAGGCACCCATCGATATGACCCACTTGGGTTGCGGCATCTGTTCGTAAATTCGCCGGATCACCGGTGCCAGCTTGAACGGTACCCTGCCCGCACAGATCAGCACGTCGGCCTGGCGTGGGGAGAAGCTCAGTCGCTCCATCCCGAATCGCGCGAGGTCAAAACGGCTCGCTGCGGTCGCCATGAATTCAATCGCGCAGCAGGCCGTGCCGAACGGCATCGGCCACAAGGAATTTGCGCGCGCCCAGTTCACGAGGAACTCCATCCGGGTCGTGACCCACCCGTCCTGTGACGGCGGATCGTAGGAGACGAGCGACTTCGCCGTCGCCGGGGTCAGTCCCATTCCAAGGCTCCCTTTCGCCACACGTAGATCAGCCCAACGGCGAGGATCGCCATGAAGACCAGCATTTCGCCCAGACCGAAGAAGCTCGTCGCACCGCGGCAGACGTTCTCGACGAGTGCGTCGCTGCAGGAGAGCCGCCGAAAGGCCGTCCCCCACGGGATCAGGAAGACCGTCTCGATGTCGAACACGATGAAGAGCATCGCGACGAGGTAGAACTTCACCGAGAAGCGCTCCCGGGCGTCGCCGACGACGGGAATACCCGACTCGTACGCCGCTGACTTCACCGCCGAGGTCCGCTGCCGCATCGCCCACTGAGACAACCCGATGATGACGGCTGCGTTCAGAAGAACGAATCCGATCAACATCAAAATCGGGAGATACGCCTGGAGACCCATACGTGGCTGGTGCTCGTGAAAAAATTCACTAAGTCGTCACCCGGCAAGCTAGCCGCGCCGGTCACGTACTTCAACGTCACGGCTGCGGCTGCGCGCGCGGTGATCCGGCCAGGCCGGAGCCACTGCTTTCAGGCGCGTCGTCGGCGGTGGCACGGGATGTCCGCGCCCGCTACGTTCCCGCGCCATGCCTATCATGAATGACGCGTGGATCCGCCGCATGGCGCTTGACCACGGGATGATCGAACCCTACGAAGACCGCCAGGTCCGGGACGGTGTCATCAGCTACGGGGTCTCCTCGTACGGCTACGACATGCGTGTCGCGAGGGAGTTCAAGATATTCACCAACGTGCTGAGCTCGGTTGTCGACCCCAAGGACTTCGACCCGAAGAGTTTCGTCGAGTTCGAGGGGGACTTCTGCATCGTGCCCCCCAACAGTTTCGCGCTTGCGCGGTCGGTGGAGTACTTCCGGATCCCGCGCGACATCCTCACCATCTGCGTTGGCAAGTCCACGTACGCGCGCTGCGGGATCATCACGAACGTGACGCCGTTCGAGCCGGAGTGGGAGGGCTTTGTCACCCTCGAGATCTCGAACACCACGCCTCTCCCCGCGAAGATCTACGCCAACGAGGGCATCGCACAGGTGCTCTTTCTCAAGGGGAACGAGCCGCCCGACGTGAGCTACCGCGACAAGAAGGGCAAGTATCAGGCGCAGGTTGGCATCACCCTCCCGAAACTCTGAGCACGGCAGGGTGGCCGCATGCGACGGAGGCCCGATGCCGGAACTGGCGTCGAGCCTCCGTCGCGCTCCGGGACACGACTCAGCCGCTTCCGAGACTGCTCGCTGTCACCGGCTTCTTCGTGGCCGCGGCGACGATGAAGTCCCGGTTCATCTGTGAGATCACGTCGATCGAGATCTGCTTCGGACAGGCCTCCTGGCACTCGCCGAACAGCGTGCAGTGACCGAAGTGCTCCTCGTCCATCTGCGCGACCATCAGCTCCACTCGGCGATAGCGCTCCGGCTGTCCCTGCGGCAAGTGGGCCAGATGCGAGAGCTTGGCAGCGGTGAAGAGCGATGCTGAACCGTTCGGGCATGCCGCGACACACGCGCCGCACCCGATGCAGACCGCTGCGTCCATCGCGGCGTCGGCATCCTCCTTCCCGATCAGGATCTCGTTGGCGTCGCGCGCGCCTCCGGTCGGCGCGCTGATATACCCTCCCGACTGGATGATGCGGTCGAGGGCCGAGCGATCCGTAATCAGGTCCTTGAGCACAGGAAACGCGACGGAGCGCCATGGTTCGACGGTAATCTCCTGACCATCCTGGAAGGTGCGCATATGAACCTGGCACGTCGCGGCACCCTTCACCGGGCCATGCGCAACGCCATCGATCATCATGCTGCAGCTGCCGCAGATCCCCTCGCGGCAGTCATGCGCAAATGCGATCGGTTCCTTGCCTTCCTCCTCGAGGTTCATGTTCACGATATCGATCATCTCGAGGAACGATGCGTCGGAGGGGATATTCTTCGCCGCATACGTCTCGAGGCGCCCCGTGCTGGCCGTACTGGCCTGACGCCAGACCTTCAACGTGAAGTTCATTACTTGTAGCTCCTCTGGCTGAGCTGAACACTCTCGAACGTCAGGGGCTCCACCAGCCGCGCCGGACTCGCGCCCTCGCCCTGATACTGCCATGCCGCTACGTGCGCAAACGCGTCGTCGTTGCGGAGTGCTTCGCCGTCTGGCGTCTGGTGCTCGGTGCGGAAGTGGCCGCCACAACTCTCTTCGCGCTCGAGCGCGTCGCGGCACATCAACTCACCAAGCTCCATGAAGTCCGCGACCCGGTTCGCCTTCTCGAGCGCCTGATTCAAGTCGGCATCGCTGCCTGGCACGCTCACGTTCCGCCAGAACTCCTCCTTCAGCGCACCGATCTCCTGAATGGCAGTCGTCAGCGACTCGGTGTTGCGCGCCATACCGCACTTGTCCCACATGACCTTCCCCAGGTCGCGGTGAAAGCTGTCCGCTGAACGCTTGCCCTTGATGCTGATGAGCCGCTTCATGCGCTCGTTGGCCGCTGCCTCGGCAGCTCGGACTTCCGGGTGCTCCAGCGTCACTGGCGCCAGCTTGGCTTGCGCGAGATAGTCGCCGATCGTGACGGGAATCACGAAGTAGCCATCGGCCAGCCCCTGCATCAACGCGCTGGCGCCGAGTCGGTTCGCGCCGTGGTCCGAGAAGTTCGCCTCACCCAGCACATGCAGGCCGGGGATGGTGCTCATCAGGTTGTAGTCAACCCACGTTCCGCCCATCGTATAATGCACGGCGGGGTAGATCCGCATCGGCTGCTGGTACGGGTTCTCATCCGTGATACGCTCGTACATCTCGAACAGGTTCCCGTATCGTTCCCTGATCGCCTGTTCGCCGAGGCGCTTGATGGCCTCAGCGAAGTCGAGAAAGACACCGAGCCCCGTGTCGCCGACACCGCGGCCTTCGTCGCACACTTCCTTGGCCGCCCGGCTGGCGATGTCACGCGGCGCCAGATTCCCGAAGCTGGGATACTTCCGCTCCAGAAAGTAGTCCCGCTCTGACTCAGGGATGTCGCGCGGGTTGCGCGTGTCACCCTTCTTGACCGGCGCCCAGCATCGGCCGTCGTTGCGCAACGACTCCGACATCAGCGTCAACTTCGACTGATGATCGCCGGCCTGTGGGATGCATGTGGGATGAATCTGCGTAAAGCACGGGTTCGCGAACGCCGCGCCGCGCTTGTAGGCACGCCACGTCGCGGTGACATTCGACTGCTTGGCGTTGGTGGACAGGAAGAACACGTTGCCGTAGCCCCCCGTCGCGAGGACCACGGCGTCAGCGAGATGCGTCGTGATCGCGCCAGTGCGCAGGTCGCGCGCGACGATACCGCGCGCGACACCATCCACGAGCACGACATCGAGCATCTCCGTGAGGGTGTGCATCGTGATCGCACCCCTCCCGATCTGCTTCTCGAGAGCCTGATACGCACCGAGCAGCAGCTGCTGACCCGTCTGCCCGCGCGCATAGAACGTCCGGCTCACCTGCGCGCCGCCGAACGAGCGATTGGTCAGCAGTCCGCCATATTCGCGTGCGAACGGAACGCCCTGCGCGACGCACTGGTCGATGATGTTGACGGACACCTGCGCCAGTCGATACACGTTGGCTTCGCGGGCACGGAAATCACCACCCTTGATCGTATCGTAGAACAACCGCCGGACGGAGTCCCCGTCATTCTGGTAGTTCTTGGCCGCGTTGATGCCACCCTGCGCGGCGATCGAATGCGCGCGACGCGGCGAGTCGTGATACACGAAGCACGACACGCGGTAGCCGAGTTCCGACATCGTCGCGGCTGCGGACGCGCCAGCCAGCCCCGCACCGACGACGATCACATGGTATTTCCGCTTGTTGGCCGGGTTCACGAGCTTCATGTTGAAGCGGTGTGAGTCCCACTTCTGCTCGAGCGGACCCGCCGGGATCTTGGACTTCAGTTCCATATGCTGTACGCCCGACTACTTGAGAACGCCGAGAAGGAAGGCCAGCGGAATTGCCGCGAACCCCGAGGAGATGATGACCGCCAGCGCAATCGGCAGATACCGCCGAAGCGGTTCCGTCTTTTGCTGGGCAAGACCAAGCGTACGCAGCGAACTCCACGCGCCATGGAAGAGATGCATGCCAAGCGCGATCATTGCGACCAGGTAGAACACCGCGACCCACTTCACCTCGAAACCGCTCGCGAGATTCTGGTACACCTTGCCTTCGACAAACGCCGGGTGCACCGATCCAATCGTGAAATGGAGGATGTGGAAGACGATGAAGACGAGCAGGAGGACACCACCCCATCGCAGCGTTCGCGACGCCAGCGTGCTCACCTGTGGCTTTCGCGCCGCGTAGTCGATCGGGCGAGCGGCGCGCGAGATCATCGTCAGTTGGTACGCTGCAACGACATGCAGGATGACCGCGGCGATGAGGACCACTCGCGCGACCAGGACGATCTCATGCAGCGGGCCATGCAGGAGGGCACCGTACGCATCGATCTTTTCCGCGCCCGAGAAGGCTTGCAGGTTGCCGGCCATGTGGCCGATGACAAAGCCAAGGCCGATCAGCCCCGTCACGCCCATCACCACTTTCTTGCCGATGGTTGAGCGCCAGAACGTCAACAACGTGTTCATCGAGCGATGTGCTCCGGAACTGGGTCGGGATGTGCGAATGGCGGGCCGTCACATGCATGGGGCCCGCCTCTCGCGGAATGCTCAGATCGTGAGCGCGGCCATCGGTTCGCGGACTGCCTGCGCGCTCTTCTCCAGGGCGGCGCGCTCGTCCGCCGAGAGCTCCACCTCGATGACCTTCTCGAGTCCGTTCCGTCCGAGCTTGCACGGCACGCCAAGGTAGAGTCCCGACATTCCATACTCCCCGGTCAACCATGCTGCACACGGCAGGATGCGCTTCTGATCGTTGACGATCGCCTCGACCATCTGGACGGCGCCGGCCGACGGCGCATAGTACGCCGACCCGGTCTTGAGATACTTCACGATCTCGGCACCGCCGTCGCGCGTCCGCTGCACGATGGCATCCAGCGTTGCCTTGTCGAGCAACTGCGTGACAGGGATTCCGCTCACGGACGTGTAGCTGACGAGTGGGACCATCGTGTCGCCGTGACCGCCGAGCACCATGGCCCTGATGTCCCGCACGGAGACGTCCATCGCCATGGCGAGGAAGGCGCAATAGCGGGCGGTATCGAGCACGCCCGCCATGCCGATCACTCGCTCGCGCGGAAAGCCCGTCACTTCCTTCGCGACGTAGCACATCACGTCGAGCGGATTGGACACCACGATCACGATGGCGTCCGGTGATGTGCGCTTGACCTGCTCGCACACCGACTTCATGATGCCGGCGTTCGTGTTGACGAGATCATCGCGCGACATCCCGGGCTTGCGCGGAATCCCGGCGGTGATGACGACGATGTCGCTTCCCGCCGACTCCTCGTACCCGTTCGACCCGATGACGAGTGAATCGAAGCCTTCGATCGGGGCGCTCTGGTACTGGTCGAGTCCCTTGCCCTGTGGGACTCCCTCGGCGACGTCGACCATGATGACGTGCCGGGCCAGTTCCTTCTCGGCAATCCGCTGAGCGGCCGTTGCACCAACGTTGCCAGCTCCGACGACCGTGATCTTGTTGACCATGTGTGTTTTGACGATCTGAGGGGTACGCACGAGCGCATCGGCGAACCGGTGCGAGTAACCACCGGTGTGGAGTATCGGCGGAAACTTAGATACCAACAGCTCAGGCGACAATCAGGTGCCAGGCGGCCTCGCGCACGTCCGCTAGCCGCCAACCTGGCTGAGGGCCCGGAGCCCGCCGACCTGCATCTGGAGCAGCGCGTGTTCCTTCGGCTTGTTTGCCAGTGCGGTCCGGAAGAGCGGCTCGAGCGGCTCGCCGGCGCGCAACGCATCACGCAACGAAACTTCGTGATCGCCAAACAGGCACGTGCGGAGCCGGCCGTCGGCCGTGAGCCGCACACGATTGCAGCTTCCGCAGTAGGTGTGGGTCATTGGCGTGATCACGCCCACCGTGCCGGGGGCCCCAGCGAACCGGTAATACGCGGCAGGTCCGTTGCCCGTCGCCGGACCTGCATCAGGCCGCAGAGCGTCGATGGACGACAGGCGATCCAGCACCTCGGCCGTCGGCACGACATGTTGCCACGTCAGTTCGCGCATGTCGCCAACAGGCATGAGTTCGATGAAGCGTACGTGCCACGGATGCTCACGTGTCAGCTGCGCGAAGTCGAGCAGCTCATCATCGTTGACGCCGCGCATGACAACGACGTTGACCTTGATGGGAGCCAATCCTGCGGCCTCGGCTGCCTTCAGCGAGCGGACGGGGTCAAGCGAGAGGTCACGGCGTGCGATCGACACGATGCGCTCTGCACGAAGACTGTCCGCGCTCATGTTGATCCGATCAAGGCCCGCGTCGCGCAGCGGCTGCGCCAGTTCCGGCAGGCGGACTCCGTTGGTCGACAGTGCAATGTCCTGCACACCTGGCACCGCACGCAATTGCCGCACAAGCGACGCAAGTTGCGGGCGGATCGTCGGTTCGCCGCCGGTCAACCGGATGCGGCGCAGCCCGAGCGGCGCCAGCTGCCTCACAACTTCGGTGATCTCCTCGAATGAGAGTATGTCCGACTTCGGCAGCCACGGCAGGCCGGCCAGCGGCATGCAGTACGTGCAGCGAAAGTTGCACCTGTCAGTCACGGAGATGCGCAGGTACTCGATCCCGCGGCCAAACTGGTCAGTGAGCACCGTGTCTGTCATACGTCAGGAAGTGCCATGACATTGTGGGCCGACGGGTCAACCCACTGCCGGTCGCCGTCGAGGTAGTGCTCGCATTTCCAGATCGGCACGCGCTGCTTGAGCTGTTCGATCACGTAGCGTTGCGCGTCGAGCGCCGGCGCGCGGCGCGCGTGCGCAACGGCAATCGCGACGCTCACCTCCTGCAGTGTCAACACGCCGACCCGATGCTCGACGGCGATCCGTACGCCGTCCCAGCGCGCATGCGCCTCCTGCGCAATGCGCTCGAGTTCTTCGTGCGCCATCTCGGTGTACGCGGAGTACTCAATGCCGGTCACGGGGCGCCCCTCATTGACGTCGCGGACGGTGCCGAGAAAGAGCGTGGTGGCGCCCGTACCGGCCGACGTGACCTCGGCGAGAAGCGAGGCGGGGTCGATCCGAGCAGCGACGATTGCGACCCGGATCATCCGCCGGCCACCGGTGGAATGAGGGCGATTTCCTGCCCGGCACGCACCGCCACCGAACCGCCTCGGCTGTAGCGCCGGTCGATCGCGACGACAGGTCGTGCGGGCAGTGTGGCCCCGCCGGGAAGAACGCGAAGCGCTGCCAGTACGTCCTCAACCGTGGCGGCGTCGGGAACCGTCACCGTCACGGCACTCGCGCCGAAGGCATCGGCGTATGTCGCAAACAGGAGAACCTGGAGCTGGGTCATCGAGACGGGTCGCGGTAGACAGTCAAGATAGCGCACGGTGCCCAGGAACGTTCCGCCACCGCCCAGGGACTGAAACCGCGACGCGCCGATCGGCGCCTCGCGGTTTCAGTCCCTGGCTCGTATGTGCATGCACGTCTTGATCTTAATCGTCGAAGTCGTGGTCATCCTCGGCGAATCCGCCCTCCGGGACTTCCTCACCGGCAACCATCGCACGGAGCTCCTTCGATGGCTTGAACACCGGGACCGGGCGCGCGGAGACCTCGACGGGTTCTCCCGTGCGGGGATTCCGCGCCATTCGCGTCTTCCGCTGACGGATCTTGAAGGTCCCGAAGCCACGGACTTCGATGTTCTTCTGATCCTTCATCGCGTCCTTGATGGCGTCGAGAAACGCATCCACGACGCGGGCGCAATCCTTCTTGGAAATCAGCGGTCCGGCCGTGCGAGAAATCTGCTCGGTGACCCGCTCTACCAGATCGGCTTTCGTCATGGACGCCCTCAAGAAGTCAAAACCCGGTTGGCACCGGGCTCGGGCGCGAAGCTAGCGACGTAGAGCGTTGTCAGTCAAGAGGTTGGCTATCTTCAGCCGCGCTGACGGAGCGTCGCCATGAACTCGTGGAACACCGGTCGGGCGTCATGAGGTCCCGGCGCCGCCTCGGGGTGGTACTGAACGGCGAAGACCGGAAGCGTCCTGTGCCGGATGCCCTCGATGGTTCCGTCGTTCAGATTCACGTGGGTCACGATCAACTCCGTCGAGTCAGCCACGGCATCCGCGGTACCGGCCACAGCGAAGCCATGATTCTGCGACGTGATCAGCACGCGTCCGGTCGCCAGCTCCTTGACGGGCTGGTTTCCGCCGCGGTGGCCGAACGGCATCTTCGTGGTTCGCCCACCAAAGCTGAGACCGATGAGTTGATGTCCGAGGCAGATCCCAAAAACCGGTGTACCGGACTCGGCAACAGCGCGGATCATCGGTGGTGCATAGGAGATCGCGGCCGGATCTCCCGGGCCGTTCGACAGAAAGACGCCATCCGGCTTGTGACTCAGGATCTCGCCGGCCGGCGTGTCGGAGGGGACGACCGTGACCTTGCAGCCTTCGTCAGCGAAGAGCCGCAGCATGTTTTCCTTGATGCCGAAATCGACAGCGACGATATGGTGCGCTGTGTTCTCGGCGCCGTACACGTAGGTCGCTTGCGTGGCAGCGGAGGTCGCGAGATCCGCGCCTTCCATGCGGGGAGCGGCAGCCAGGAGTGCGCGTGCTTCGGCTGAAGGCGTGTCACCGGTAGAGATCACACCGAGCATGACGCCTGCACTTCGCAGATGCCGCGTGAGCCGCCGTGTGTCCACATCCTGAAGTGTTGGCACACCGGCAGCGGCAAGCCAGGACGGGAGGTCGCCAGTCGCTCGCCAATTGGAGTATGTCTTCGACATCTCACGAACGACTATGCCCGAGACCTGCACCTTGGCACTCTCCGGGTCCTCCGCATTCACGCCGTAATTCCCGATCTGCGGTGTCGTCATCACCACGATCTGGCCACGATACGACGGATCCGTGAAGACCTCCTGATAGCCCGTCATGTTCGTCGTGAAAACGACTTCGGCGACGGTCGGTGCCGTTTGTGCGTTCACGCGCCCAACAAACGTCGAACCGTCCTCGAGGAGCAATACCCCGGGGACGGTTTCCTTGGACAGACTTGCGTCGGTCACTTCTTTGCAGGAGCCGGCGTGACCGGAGCTGTTGCAGGCGTTGGTGACGCCGGCGTCAGGGGCAGCGCCGTACCACCCGCCTTGGGCGGCGTGCCAGGCGAGGCGGACGCCGGAGCCGGGGCTGCCGGTGTCGAGAAGGCGTTGTCGAGCACGGACTTCGGCGCGCGCTGCCGGGTCGTCATCAGCTGGAGCACGAGGGCCAGGAACATGAACGCACCACCGCCCCACCAGCTGAGCTTTGTCAGGAGGTTGCCCGCCTGTCGCGTCCCGATGACGGCGTCGGCAGAAGACGTTGCGCCACCGAAGTTTGCCGCAATTCCGCCACCCTTCCCGGCCTGAAGAAGAATGACGATGATCAGCATGACGCTGATCAGGATGAGGATCGAGAGCAGAAACGTGTACATCGGTTCGCAGGGGTCGGAGACGTCGCTGGATCAGCCCCGAAAGGAAGCGACTGTGGTGCGCCGAATCAAGCGCGGACGATGGCGTTCCACCCGTCCGCGTCGAGACTGGCACCGCCCACCAGCACCCCGTCCACGTCCGGCGCAGCCAGCAGCGTGGTCGCGTTCCCGCGGTTCACGCTGCCACCATAGAGGATCGGGATGCCCAGCGCACGCTCACCGATCGCGGTCTTGAGGGCCGCAATGATTGCCGTATGCACCGCGCTGGCGTCGTCCGGGGTCGCCGTCCGACCCGTGCCTATCGCCCACACAGGCTCATAGGCGAACATCATGGAAGCCACCTGGCCGTCCTCCACACCGTCGATCCCGGCGCGGAGCTGCCGCAGCACGGTCGATTCGGTGTCGCCCGCATCCCGCTCCGCCAGCAACTCACCGACACAGAGCACCGGCGTGAGCCCAGCTCGGTATGCCGCCTTCACCTTGAGGTTCGATTCCGCATCCGTCTCTCCGAAGACGTGCCGGCGCTCGGAGTGACCGACCAGCACATGGGTCGCGCCGGAGTCCCGTGCCATCGGGGCCGAATTCTCACCGGTGAATGCACCCTTGTCTTCCCAGTGGATGTTCTGGATTCCTGTTTCGAGATCGGGTCGATCGCGAACCAGTTCACTGACAGTCGTGACAGACAGTGCGTTCGGGAAGAAGAGCACCTTGCGATCCTGCTGTCTCGGATAGTGCGCAAGAAAGCTCTTCATGAATGCCCTCGCGTCGCTCGGGCCATGATGCATCTTCCAGTTCGCGGCAAAAATCGGCAGCGTCACCCAGTCCCCTTGTCATCCAGTGCAGCCACGCCGGGGAGTTCCTTGCCCTCGAGGAATTCGAGGCTGGCTCCGCCGCCTGTGGACACGTGACTCATCATCTCGCCCAGGCCCGCTTCAACGACGGCGGCGGCGGAATCACCGCCGCCGACAATCGTGACTGCGCCCTTGCCGGTCGCGGCCGCCATCGCAGTGGCAATCGCGCGCGTCCCTGCGTCGAACGGGGGCTTCTCGAAAACGCCCATCGGTCCATTCCACAGCACGGTCTTCGCGGCGAGTATGGCTCGCGCGTAACTCTGCGCGGAGTCGGGACCGATGTCCAGCATCGCCTCACCAGCCGGAATGGCATCGCGCCGGACCGCGTGCGCAGACGCTGGCTGGTCCATTCCCTTCGCGACCGTCGCGTCGTGGGGAAGGATCAGGAGGCTGCCGGCACGCTCAATGAGGTCCTTTGCCATCTCGACGCGATCGGGTTCCACGAGCGAAGTACCTGTCTCGAATCCCAGCGCCTTATAGAACGTGCAGGCCATGGCGCCGCCGATCAGGAGTGCGTCAACCTTGGGCAGGAGTGCCTCGACCACGTCGATCTTGCCGGAAATCTTCGATCCGCCGAGGATGGCGACGAATGGCCGTTTCGGGTCATCGAGCGCCCCACCGAGATACGCGAGCTCTCCTTCCATGAGAAGTCCGGCGACTGCCGGCTTCAGATGGCTGGCGATCCCTGCGGTTGACGCGTGTGCGCGGTGTGCACTGCCGAAGGCGTCGTTCACGTAGACGTCGCCGAGTGCGGCCAGCCGCCGCGAGAGTTCGTCATCGTTCGTTTCTTCACCCGCCAGAAAGCGGGTGTTCTCCATCAGCAGCACCGCACCCTCCCCGAGTGCCTGCGTCGCGGCGACTGCGGCAGCATCGTGAGTCGTCGCGCAGAAGTCGACGGTGACGCCGGGCAGGACGGCTCGGAGTGCAGGCAGCACTGCCGCAAGCGTGTACTTCGGGTCGGGAGCAGCTTTCGGGCGCCCCAGATGTGACAGGAGGACAATGCGTGCACCGTGCTTCCGGAGCAGCTGGATCGTGGGCACTGCCGCGCGAAGCCGCGTGTCATCGCCGACAGTGCCGTCGGGATCGATCGGGACGTTGAAGTCCACGCGCACGACCACCCGGCGCCCACGCAACTGCGCGGGCGCCAGGTCCTTCACCGAGCGCTTGCTCATCAGGACAGCGAGCTGCCGACGTACTGCAGCAGATCGACGCAACGGTTAGAGTAACCCCACTCGTTGTCGTACCAGCCGGACAACTTCACCATGGTGCCATCAATCACGTTCGTGCTCTTGGCGTCGATGGTGCAGGAGAACGGGTTGCCGATGTAGTCGACGCTGACGAGCTCGATCTCGGAGTAGTCCAGAATTCCCTTCAGCGGACCCTCCTTCGCGGCAGCGATGAACGCCGCATTCACTTCCGCGATCGTGGTCGCACGCTCGACCTCCACCGTGAGCTCGGTAAGCGAGACGTCCGGCGTGGGCACACGAATCGCGATACCGTCGATCTTGCCCTTCACTTCCGGGATCACGAGCGATGTGGCCTTGGCCGCGCCCGTGCTGGTCGGAATGATCGACACCGCGGCGGCTCGCGCACGACGCAGGTCCTTGTGCGGGAGGTCGAGGATCGACTGATCATTCGTATAGCTGTGAATCGTGACCATCGAGCCATGGCGGAATCCGAAGGCATCGCGCACGACCTTCACCATCGGTACCAGGCAATTCGTCGTGCAGCTGGCGTTCGAGATGATGTGATGCGAGGCGGCATCGTACTTCTCGTGGTTCACACCCATCACGATGGTGATGTCCTCGCCCTTCGCCGGGGCGGAGATGATCACCTTCTTCGCTCCGGCGCCGATGTGTTTCCTGGCCTTGTCCGCGTCAGTGAAGATGCCAGTGCTCTCGAGTACGATGTCGGCGCCCGCTGCAGCCCACGGAAGATTTGCAGGGTCGCGTTCGGCCGTGATCCGGATTTCGTCACCATCGACGACGATCGCGCCCTCCTTCGCCGTCACCGTGCCGCTGTATGTGCCGTGCACGGAGTCATACTTGAACAGGTGCGCGAGTGTCGCCGTATCGGTGAGATCATTGATCCCCACAAAATCGATGGCTGCGCCCGTCTTCTTTGCGGCGCGCAGCACGTTGCGTCCGATACGACCAAACCCGTTGATGCCGACCCGAATTGCCATGACGCTACTCCAGTGGGGAACGGCGGTCGCCAATGCCCGACCCGCGTCCCGATCTGGGGGGTCCCGGAATGGCCTATCCCGAGGGGCGTCCCGAATGGGCTATTTATTAAGGT
>JANMNM010000055.1:0-11477 GCA_031373905.1 Gemmatimonadaceae bacterium
TTGGTGGCCGTGACCTGCCGGCGCGGCACGCTGCATGTTCAGGAGGATGTGATGGTTCTGCAGGCGGACGTGGTGACGTCGTCGGATCCAACACGCGTCTCGCCAGTCGTCACGGATGTCTGGCGAAGGACACAACCCATCATCCGCTATCGGCTGGGTGATGTGCTGCGTGTCGACGAGAGCCCGTGCGCCTGTGGCTCGGACTGGCGCCGGATTGCGGCAGTGGAGGGACGACACGACGATCTCTGCTGGTTTCCGCAAAGCGATGATACGCTCCGCGTGGTGTTCCCCGATGCCATGCGCCGAATGGTGTTGCTGGCTGATGCGCGGATCACCGAATACCGCGTCGAGCAGCATGATGCTGGCGCGGTGCACATTCAGGTCGAGGTCAGCGAGCCGATGGCGTTTGGTGAGATTGCGGCACGGATCCGGCAGGCGGTGCGCGATTCGCTGAGCGACTACGGCTGCCGCGCGACGGACGTGTCCGTGAGTGAAGGCTTGACGCGCCTCCTTCCGGGGCAGAAGCGTCGCCGTGTCGTCTGCAGTTGGCGTGAGCGCTCACCGGTGCCGGTGGTCGAGTCGTGAGGACGGTTCCGCAGACAACCGCACTCGCGGTCCGCATCGCCGGGATCGGCTCGTATCTTCCACCGAGGGTTGTTTCGAACGTGGAACTCGAGACGGAACTTGGATTGCCCGCCGGGTGGATATTTGATCGGACCGGTGTGCACGAACGTCGTCGCTGCACCACTGAGAGTGTGTCGTTCATGGCGGGTGCTGCCGCGCGCACTGCGATGGCGATGGCCGGCGTCACCGCGGCCGACGTGACGGCCATCATCGGCGCATCCAGCACGCCACAACAGGCCATTCCCTGCACAGCGGTCTTCGTGCAGCGCGAAATCGGCGCGCCGGAAGGGGTCGCCGCCTGCTTCGACGTGAACGCCACCTGTCTGTCCTTCCTCGTTGCGTTCGACGTGGCCGCCCGCCTTGTCGCGGCCGGTGTGCACGAACATGTGCTTGTCTTCAGCACCGAAAACGCGGCGAGAAGCCTGAACCCCGATGAACCGGAGAGTGCCGCCCTCTTCGGGGATGCCGCTGCCGCAGTGGTCGTGTCACGCGCGGCCGACAGCGGCAGCGCGCTGCACGCGACGCGCGTGCGCACATGGCACAGTGGGGCCGAGCTCAGTCAGATCGAAGGCGGTGGCACGCTCCATCATCCGAACGATCCGGCTACCACACGAGAGCAGAATCTCTTTGCGATGCGTGGTCCGAAGCTGTTCAGGATGGCAGCGCGCCTGTTGCTGCCCTTCGTCGACGAGCTCTGTCAGAGCGCCGGTTGGGTGCGCAGCGACATCGACGCCGTCGTGCCCCATCAGGCCAGTCGGCATGGCCTCGAACTTGGATGGAAGCTTCTCGGCTTTCGCGAGGAACAGATCGTCATGAATCTGGCGACGCGCGGCAACTGCATTGCCGCTTCCATGCCGCTTGCCTTGGCCGAGGCGGTTGCGTCGGGACGCGTGACGCGTGGCGATCGCGTGCTGCTCTTTGGCCTGGCCGCCGGCCTCAGTCTCGGCGGCATCGCGATCACCTACTGATCAGGCGCCCGCTGTCCTGCCCTTCTGGGAACTCACGTCGCGGCCGCACGTCACGCAGAAGTGCCAGGTGGGATCCACGTCGCTGCTGCACGCGGGGCACTGAGAGACCATGACGTTCATCCCGCAATGCGGGCAAAACGTCACCGCGCGGCCCGCCGGGAGTGCATTCGTGCAATAGGGGCAGGGGCCACCCTTGTCGGTGGAGGACGGTGCGTGCGTCGGGTTCATTCTCAGGAGGGGAGGGTCGGCAGGACGCGTTCAAGCGCCACGACTGCGACAGAAGACGGGCGATCGGGCCATGTGTCACGCCAGCAGACGACGACGTCGCAGGAGGCCGGGTTCCTCCCGGCATCGCGGAACTGCCGACTCTCGTGTTCGAAGTCGATCCGCACGCGCGCCCACCGCCCCGGCCCGAGCTGCCGCTTTGCTTCACACCGGGGGGAGCCGCTCGTCATGGCTTCCACATGGAACCCAAGTTCGCGCGCGACCATCCCGAAGAGGAATATCACGCCGCCAACGTCAACGGGTGCGTGGCGTACGCCACGGAAATCGATCGGATCGCCGTAGACGGACGGCACCGTCAGCGGCGTGATGCGAGCGAGCGTCTGGGCATTCGCGACGGTGACGCCTTGCATCGCGTGCAATGGGATCGTTGCCGGTGGATCGGCTGCAACCTCTGCCGAAACCTCTGGCGCAACCTCTGGCGCAACCTCTGGCGCAACCTGTGCCGGGAGCTCGTGAAGCGACGGAAGTTCTTCGACGACTGCTTCCGCCGTGGCTGAATCAGTCACCGGATCGGCGAGTGCCTGCGGCCGCTCGGCGAGCGCAAAGACGGCATCCGACTCAGGATCGCCATCCTCGGTGAACGCCGCCGCGATCGGCGTCGCGGCATCGCCCGCCTGCTGCCGCGCGCGCTCGAGGTCCTCGCGGTCGATCACGGCGCCGATCGCAACGGCGTCCGAGATCACACGATGCGGCAGCGCTTCATCGTCATCCGTCGTCAACTCGAGCGGTGTACGCGCCCGTGTCACGGTGACGGGTGGCTCAGCACGTCTGCCCGGTGACGCCGGCTCAACCTCATGCACTGGCATCCGGATCGCCCCCATCCTCACCTGCGCCGTCTGGAGCCGACGCAGCAATCCGGTGTCGGGATCCGGGGAGGCGAGTTCCTGACGGATCACTGCCACCGTATCAGGATCGCACACCAGCAGTGCGCGTTCACCTGCCAGCAATTCGAGCAGCGCGTGCTCATAGTCCTGGATCGTGTCGACGCCCAGTTCGTGACGGTATGTGCGATATGGTACGAACGCCTGGACGATATCGGACACGGTAAATGGGGCCCGAAGCTGGTCCGGCCCTCCCGCCGAGAGGGTGCGAACGAGGCGGTCGAATATCCGATCCAGAATGAGGGGGTCGCTGGTCATGGTTGCAGAATAGGCACGCATCACGTCGCGGGAAGGGCTCTGGCCGCGACAAAGCCGGACGCCGAGGGAAACTCCGAGGGTGGGCCGCTGCGTCGGAGGGCCAGCGGGCGTGATTCCATCCACGCGGTGAAGCCCGAGGCAACCAGGCCGACAGATTGGGTCTGAGTTGCCGCAGCGGTCGTCGCCAGGTGATTCGCCCACTCGTTCTGCGGGTGTCCCGCGTGGCCGCGAACCCAGCGCCACTCCACCTCGTGCCCACCGGCCGTCACGGCGTCCAGGGCCTGATGCCAGAGCGCCAGATTCTCCACCGGCTTGCCGTCCGCCTTTCGCCATTGCTTCCGCGACCAGCCATGCACCCACTGTGACATTCCGTCAACCAGGTAGCGTGAGTCCGTCGTGAAGACCACGCTCAGTCGTTCGCCTTTTGCGGAGAGATGAGTGAATGCCTGAATCACGCTCTGGAGCGCCATCCGATTGTTCGTCGTATCGGGCTCGCTGATCCAGAAGTCGCGGAAGACCAGCTCGCCGTTGCTGAGCTGGAATTCCACCAGGCCGCCCGCACCACCGGGTGTCGCACCCTGTTTTCCGTTGCCCAGACAACTTTCATCGGCGTAGACGGCCACCATGGGATACTTCGCGCTCAACGCACGACCTCGAGCCGTTCGATATCATCAATGTTGAGCAGCAGCGGCAAGCCACTCGACGGGTTCTGCGTGATCAGCATCTCGCGTCCCTGCTGCTGCCTGATCGCCTCGGGAATCACCACCAGCTCGCCGCCGTTGATGCGAAGGGCCACACGCGAGCGATCCACGATCGCACGTTCGAGCGCATCGTACTGTGCAGCAGTCACGTCACGTCCAGGGCATCAGGGTTACGAACACCATTCAATCGCGAACGCCGTCAGCACAGCCGTCGCGGCGTCGATCTCGTCCAGCGGTACGTATTCCGTTGCCGCATGTGCCAACGCAATATCGCCTGGCCCGAAACACACGGCTGGAATGCCCGCATCGTTGAGGAGCGCGGCGTCGGTCCAGGCACTCAGTCCTTCCACTGGCGGAGCAATGCCTCGTGCCGTGCGGGACGCCGCGGCAAGGCGCAGGACGAGCGGCGCATCCACGGCCACATCACTCGGCCCCTGCGATGTATCCACCGCGACGGTGACGCGAAGCGTCGGGTCCTCGGTTCGGAGCGCCTGCAGGATCGTTTCCACTTCCTGCAACACGGTGGCCGTCGTTTCGCCAGGCACGGTTCTCCGTTCCACGCGCAACACACAGAGCTCGGGGTACGTGCTCCATCCGACGCCGCCACGGATCTCGGAGGCATGCAATGACGCGCGGCCAAGCAGCGGATGGGAGCGCGACGGAAGCACCGTCCGCTGATATCGTTCGAGCGCGGTCAGGACCTGCGCCGCGTGCTGTATCGCGTCCACACCGATGTCATAGCGACTGCCATGCGCGGCTCGCCCGGTGAAGCTGAACTCGAGCCAGACGAACCCGCGGTGCGCCGGACAGATCGCAAGGCGCGTGGGCTCGGTCACGACGGCGACGTCCGCTCGCGTGCCGCGCTCGAGCATGGTGCGCGTACCGAGTGACTCGAATTCCTCGTCGATCACCGCAGCGACAATGATCTCGCCGCGGATTCCGCGTTCCGCTGCCTGCCACGCCGCCACGCTCATCGCAGCGACGCCGGCCTTCATGTCGCAACTGCCACGCCCGTAGAGCAGGCCGTCGCGAATGACCGGCACGAACGGCGGATGCGCCATGCCGTCGACTCCGACCACATCGAGATGGCCGTTGAACATCAGCACCGGCGCACCACGCTCCGGAGTGCCGATCCGCGCGATGAGGTTGGCTCGGCCATCGCGAACGTCCTGCCATTCGAGGCGGAACCCCCATCCTCCCAGCACTTCGGCAAGCACATGCGCGCAGCCTGACTCACCGGGGGCGCCGGGAACCAGTGTCGGATTGCGAGAGTCGACGCGAACGAGCGTTTCCGTCAGCGCGCGCGCATCACCAGGGCGGATCGGCATCAGTGCGAGTCCTCGGTTACGTCCACTTGCACACCACGACGCGCCACCTCGAGCGGCAGCAGTTGCGCGTGCTGAGCGAGTACGTGGCGCACCGTGCTCGTTCGATCGGCTCGCGTGATGATGAGGACACAGCCGCCTCCGGATGCGCCGAGCGCCTTTGTGCCGAGTGCACCGGCGTCCGCGGCGTCCGCGACAATCCGATCGATGAGCGGAGTCGTGATCGTCGGGTGCAGCGCCCGTTGCGCATTCCACTGCTTCGCGACCAGCAGACCGAGACCATCGATATCGCCCCCTTGCAGCGCTGCGGCCATCTGCGGTGCCAGCGACGCCATCGCGGCGAGCGCGTCGCATGTCTCCGGCTCGCCCGCTCGCCAGGCGTCGAGCACCGCCGTGATCGTGCGCGACGACATGCGCGACTCCCCGGTGTACGCCACGAGCACACGCGACTCGAATGCGGATATGGTCTCTTCGGTGAGCGACAACTGGTCTACCGAGGTCGTCCTGCCGCAGTGGAGCAGGAGCGCACCGCCGAACGCGGCAGCGTAGTGATCCTGGCACCCGCCTGCGAGTCCGAGCGTCTCCGTTTCCGTGCTGCGGCTCAGTTCAGCAAGCTCCGCTGGATCGACACCGTCGCCGCGCCACGCGCTGAGCGCAGCTGCAAGTGCGACGCCTGCCGCTGAGGATCCACCGAGTCCTGCCCCGACGGGAATCGTTGATTCGAGCCGTACTGACACGGGTGGTGATCCCGCGCGGTCCCACGCGGCTCGAGTCAAGCGGTCGATCGGTGGTCCGGCTGCGGCGCTCAACCCCGTGACCGTGGCTCTGGCGCGGAGTTCGATCGCGACATTGCAGACCGCGCCTCCCACGACCGTCGTGTACGGCGCAACATCGGTCCAGCCGCCCGCGAGATCCACGCGGGCCGGGGCCGTCGCCACGATCGTGGCCGGCTTCATGAGTCGGAGCGGAGCGAGTGCATTGGCGGCCAAGCTAGCACGACCCGCGAGTCGGCACATGTCGCCTCTGGGGACCAGCGGATGTGAAACCGCCCGCCACGCACAATGGCGCAGCGGGCGGCGACGGCGATCACACGGCGGACAGGCAGCGCCCGCCAACTGCCTTACTTCTTCTTCGGCGCTGGCTTTGCAGGAGCCTTTGCTGCGGCCTTGGCGGGAGCCTTCGCGGCCACCTTCGCCGCAGGCGCAGCCTTGACCGGCGCTTTGGCCACTGGCACCGCCTTCGCAGGCGTCGCCTTGGCAGGCGCAGCAGCCTTCACCGCCGAACCCTTCTCAGCGGCCTTGGGTGCCGGCTTTGCCTCGACCTTGGCTTTCACTTCTTCCGGCGTGTGAGCAGCAGTCCTGGCACCCTTGGCGACTGACGTCTGCGACAGCGGAATCACCGTTGCCTCGGGGATCGGCGTCGGCGGGGCGACCTTGACTGGAGCCGGTGCCGGCGACGAGATCGACGGCGGGCCAGCGGTGGGGCGTCCGGCGTTGCTGACCGGTGTCGCGGGAAGCGAGAGTGCCTCAGCAAGACTCGCAAGCGGCTGAACCTTGGCGGCAGTCGGCTTTCCCGGAACGACCTTCCCCGCCGGTGCTTCAACCGGTTTCCGCTTCGACGCGTACTCGGCGACTTCGTCCAGAAGCCCCTGAGCGTCCTCGGTCGACATGAGCGCGCGTCGTCGGAAATAGTCCACCACGTCACGCGTGCTCTCAAGGCTCAGCTCGGCATCCGCTATCGCGGCGCGAACGATATTGCGGAGCGCGTTCGCCATCTTGCTCCCCGCCTCGAACTGGATTTCGTTCGCGCGGGCCGTCATTTCGGCAACCGTATCGCGAATGTCGGTGCCGCGGTGGCCAGGGCTGCGCTTCACCGGTACCGGCGCAGGCACTACGGCCTCAGCGGAAGCAACGGGCACGTCGGGAGTCATGGGATCCATACAGATTGATTGGCGCCATCGCGGCGGGCACGAAGCCCCGCGTGGCGCGTCAGACAAAACGAAGCGCCACGTCGGCACCAATGAGTGCGACGCGGCTGGATGGTAACTGCGATACAATAGTCATACGGCGCGAGAAAGCAACCCCGCTGCGCCGCCGACCGTCCACGCTCCGCGAGCGTGGTCATCGTAGAATATACGCTCACTAATGAGACACCATCGTGTCAGTATCGCAGCTTCTTGGCATCAAAGTACTTGATTTCAGTCGAGTGCTGGCCGGACCCGTCTGTTCCATGATTCTCGGTGATCTGGGCGCAGACGTCATCAAGGTGGAGCGTCCCGGAAGCGGTGACGAAACCCGCGGATGGGGTCCGCCCTTCGATGCGAGAGGTGAATCCGCCTATTTCCTGAGCTGCAACCGCAACAAGCGGTCTCTCGCCGCCGATCTGGACAACGAGGTCGATGTTGCGCTCCTACGAGAACTCATCGCGCAGGCCGACGTCGTTCTGGAGAATTTCCTGCCAGGTTCATTGGGTCGAAAAGGTATCGATGCTGCGTCGTTACTGGCTAGCAATTCAGGACTGATCTGGTGCTCGATCAGGGGATATCCCGGGAATCATGACCGCCCCGGATACGACTTCGCGGTGCAGGCCGAGTCAGGGTGGATGAGCATCACTGGCGAGCCCGACGGTAGACCGATGCGCACTGCTGTCGCCTTCGTTGACATCCTGGCCGGGAAGGACGCGGCGATCGCGATCCTGGCGGCCCTCATCGGGCGTCGAAACGCGTCCGCTGCCGACCGGGATCTCAGCGTCACCCTCGCCGGATCAGCCGTCGCGGCTTTGGCGAACGTCGCGCAGAATGCCCTGGTCACCGGAGCAGAAGCGGCACGGTGGGGAAACGCGCACGCCAATCTGGTCCCGTATCAGGTGTTCGAGACGGCGGACAGACCCATGGTCGTTGCCGTGGGGAGTGACGCGCAGTGGCGTTCGCTCTGTGCGGTGCTCGAGGCGCCGGACCTGCTGAGCGAAGACTTCTGGCGGACCAACGCCGGCCGCGTTGTTGACCGTGCGCGATGTGTCGCCGCAGTCCAGACGAAGTTGCTGAAGTACCCTGCGGCGGAGTGGAAGCGCCAATGCGAAGGGGCGGGGGTTCCCGTCGGCATGATACGCTCAGTGCTCGAAGCACTCGCAGAGGTCGATACCTCACCCGTGACTGGAGTCGCGTCTAGCGTGGGGGGCGTGATTCGCCGACCACCACCGCAACTCGGGGAACACACCGCAGAGATTCGGCGCAGCTTATGGCGCGAAGAAGAAGCAAGCTGAAGTATTCTTCGTGCCAGTGATGTGATCGGGTTGTTGCGGTCGATGTGCCGCCTCGTCTGACTCATGCCATGGGAACACTCGTTATGCCAATCCAAATGTTGTCGGGGAACTCGCGAAGCGGTTATCGTGACGCTGTGCAAACTCCTCAACACTCATTGCCAGCAGATGTCGCCGAGCAGGCTGACCTCGATGCCCGCTCGATCACTCGAGTGCTGGCGGGTGACCGCGAAGCGTTCGCGGTGCTTGTCACGAAGTACAGCGATGCGCTGTATCGACACGCGCTGAACATGACCGGAAGCCCTGATGTCGCCGAGGACATCATGCAGGCGTCCTTCATCAAGGCTTTTTCCCATCTCGGTGAGGTGCGGGGCCGGTTCGACGCGTGGATCTTCCGGATCGTGGCCAACGGATGCAAGGACTGGCTCAAGAACATCCGACGCACCCACGTGAGTTACGAAGAGGACGATCAGCCGTCTCACCTGACGACGCCTGACGAGGAGCTTGATCGCAGTGAGCTCCGCGTCGACCTCGACTGGGCACTTGGCCAGCTGTCACCATCGTTGCGGGAGGCCTTCATCATGAAACATGTGGAAGGTCGGTCGTACGAGGAGATGGCCGAAATGCTCGATTCCACCGTCGGCGCGCTCAAGATGCGTGTGCATCGTGCACGCGAAGCGCTGCAGGCTCTGCTTGAGGAGAAGTACGCATGATGATGGACATGACACCGAATCCAGAAGGCGCACGGGGTGACCGCGACGTCACGCCAAACGCGGCGAACAGGCCTTTGGGTGACCGTCCGCTGACCGATCGGGAAGTCCCGCTCCGTGGTGATGGGGCGATGGCGGCGCTGAATGCATGGCTCGACGGGGAGGCGCCTGCGCCGCGTCTGGCGAACAACCAGCTCACGCCGGAAGCCGAGCTGTGGACCCGAATCAGCCGTCAGGCCGCGGCCCGGAAGGACGTACGCACGCCGGCTCATGTGGCGGCACAGATCATGAACGCCTTGCCCCCGGCCTCGTCGGCGCGGCTTGTCGCAGCGCCTGCCGTGCACGCCAGTGCCGGAACAGTTGCCCGCGTGATTCCTGCGCGACCCCATGAGGAGGGTGCCGGGATCAGGATGGGGCCAGTGACGCTGGTGCTGCTTGCGGCGGGCTTCATGGCGCTTGGCGCGCTGATCGCACGATTCATCTAGGCTTCGGCGTTCGTTCAGAACGACAACCTGCGGGTGCGGGGCGGTGATCTTCGGATCTCCGCCCCGCACCCGTTTGTCCCCCGACTCGAGCCAACCGGTCATCTTCAGGTTCAGGGTCAGTCGCCGACGGCCGGCCCCGGACGTCCGGACACGTCCGCGTCGGGTGCTGGGTCGCCGTCGGTTCTGCCAGGGCAGATATTTGTGTCGAGCAAGCCGAAGCGGGCCGTGTCTGCACGGCGCAGGAACGGCATTGCGCAGCGTTCGGGGCGATGGCGTGAGAGTCGTCCGACCCGGTCCGACACTGGACGCCACCACAATCCGAAGCGACTGATGCCCAGGCCAACCCCAGACAGCACCGCGACGATAGGGCACTACATGGGCGGTCAGCGTGTGCTCGGTGCGAGCACACGTCGGCAGGACGTCTACAATCCGGCGACCGGTGCTGTGTCCGGACAGGTCGTGCTGGGCAGCGCTGACGACGTCGGGAGCGCGGTCGCGGTGGCGCACGCGGCGTTCCCGTCATGGGCACAGACGTCGCCGTTGCGGCGTGCCCGCATTCTGAACGCGTATCTCGCGCTGCTCAACAGCCATCGCGACGAGTTGGCAGCACGCATCACTGCAGAGCACGGGAAGGTCTTCGCGGACGCCCAGGGTGAAGTGATGCGCGGTATCGAGATCGTGGAATTCGCCTGCGGAGTTCCGCAGTTGCTGAAGGGTGATTTCACTGACCAGGTCTCCACCGGTGTCGACAACTGGACGTTTCGCCAGCCGCTTGGAGTCGTGGCTGGCATCACGCCCTTCAATTTTCCGGCGATGGTGCCGATGTGGATGTTTCCGATCGCACTGGCGTGCGGCAACACTTTCGTGTTGAAGCCGAGCGAGCGGGATCCCTCGGCATCGCTCCTCATGGCCGACCTGTTGCGTGAAGCGGGCCTTCCCGACGGCGTGTTCAACGTCGTGCAGGGTGATCGCGTGGCTGTCGACGCGCTGCTGCAGCACAGCGAGGTGCGCGCCTTGAGTTTCGTCGGGTCAACGCCAATTGCGCGCTACATCTACGAAACGGCCGCGCGCAACGGCAAGCGTGTGCAGGCGCTGGGTGGTGCGAAGAATCATCTCGTGGTGTTGCCGGATGCGGACGTGCACCAGGCCGTGGATGGGCTGATCGGCGCGGCGTACGGGTCAGCGGGCGAGCGCTGCATGGCGATCAGTGTCGCGGTGCTGGTGGGCCAGGCTGGCGATGTGATCCTCGAGCAGCTGCAGCCGCGCGTGCGTGGCTTGCGAGTGAATCATGGCATGGACCCGACGGCCGACATGGGGCCGGTGATCACGGCTGAGGCACGTGATCGGATCGAGGGGTACATCGCGCTCGGTGTGTCCGAGGGAGCGACGCTCGTCGTGGACGGTCGCGGCATGGCCGTCCCTGGGCATGAGCGTGGATTCTTCACCGGCGGAACACTCTTCGATCACGTGACGTCGTCGATGCGGATCTATCAGGAGGAGATCTTCGGTCCGGTGCTCTGCTGTGTGCGCGTGCCTGACCTGGAGAGCGCGATTGCGCTGGTGAACGGTCATCCGTACGGCAACGGCGTCTCGTGCTATACGCGTGATGGCAACGTCGCGCGGGAGTTTGCGCGGCGCATCGAAGTCGGGATGGTGGGGATCAATGTGCCCATTCCGGTGCCGATGGCGTGGCACGGGTTCGGCGGCTGGAAGGGAAGCCTCTTTGGCGACATGCACGCCTACGGCGAAGAGGGCGTTCGATTCTACACACGACAGAAATCCGTCATGCAACGGTGGCCGGAGTCGATCGTCGGCGGTGCTGATTTCATCCTGCCGACATCGAGCTGAATCGGTCGGTCGCCTGCGGCTCGCACCGTTCTCGCGCAGCGAGCCCTCAGGTGCCCGGTCTGTACGCCGCCTTGATCCGAAGGCTGATTCCGGTCGTTCCCCATTGCATGCGCACGGTTGCCTCGTCGCGGAGC
>JANMNM010000088.1:0-3603 GCA_031373905.1 Gemmatimonadaceae bacterium
GCCCTGAATGCCGCCACCCGGACGGTTGCCCCCGGCGTTTCCACTGATCACGACCTTGCTGCCACCGGCCGTAGAGGTCACGAGACGGCCAAAGGTGATGAAGTCGCAGACCTGTACGGCCGGGACGACTGACCAGATGTAGTCGTTGTAGTCCGAATCCCTCTGTTGCGCGTTCGGGAGCAGCTCCAGTGCGTTGTCCTCGGCGCCGACGAGATACGTGGTACCCGCCGCGTTCGAGAAGAGTGCGAACTGCTGGAATGGTGCACCGGCGAAGCCACCTTCGGCATCGGTGCAACTCGTTTCCACCGCGCATCCGCCAACCTGTGGATTGAAGCTGTTTTTGATGTACAAGCCCCACGGTTGACCAAGCGTATTGATCGTGACTGCGGTGCCTAACACACTCGTACCCCACGCCGCCACGGGGTTGAAGGTGTAGACGGCCGGCGTCCCTTGCTTCGTGTACCAGCCGACCTCGCTGTTCGCGCCGTGGTACGCGCCCTTCAGCGTGACAGTGTACGACGTGCTACCCGCGAACATGAACGACGTCGCGTCGCGTGGGGGGGTGCCGTCTGCCAGATAGCTGGTGTAGACACCGGCAACACTGCCCGCGTCGGAGCCGGCCGCATTGCCGATGTCATTAATGCACGACGGGTCGATCTGCCCGGCGGCATAGAAGCCGATGTTGCATTTCTCGACGCCGCCGAAGTCGGCGGAATTGTTGTCCCAGAATTCCGTGTTAGCGCGACCGCTGTTGTCTGCCACGTACGCCGCGAACGAGCCCGCGGCGGCGGGGTTGTCGCTCACGATGACATATGGATTGCCAGCGAGCACGGCGGCAGAAACTTCCGAAGCGCTTCCCATTGGTGACGTCGTCGTCTCCGGTGAACATGCCGACAACAGAATCGCTGAGCTTGCAGCGAGTGCCCCGAAGGGCCGAAACCGATTGGATCGCATTTGTTTTCCTCGCACATCATGGGGAGGGTGGTCCCGAGTAACCGCACGCACGAAGGACCGCATCAGCCGTACCATCAGCACGCGTGCCACATCCTGTTGATTTCCATTGGGTTACCAAATTCCGGAGAATGAGGCCTGTGCATTTGTCACACGAACTGTGGCGAGCGGGCAACGGCAGACTCGACCTTGTGCTGATTTTTGTGTCGCGGTTGGCGGAGGCGTGAGCCTCTGCAGTGCTCAGCCGCAATGCTGAGCTGACGAGCACGGCTGCGGAATTGAGCGTAACCCGTGCGCATGAGCGCGAGCGAACGGTGACGTGCGCCGCATACTCGTGTCTGCCTGCATCCGCCGCAAAAAAACCACGCTTTCCACGCGATTCCGCACGCGCGATCGCGGAGTGCGTTCGCACACCGGGTGGATTCAATTTATCGTGGCAACACCTCATAGCGAGGTGAGCATTGGCACACAAAAAGTGACGACGGTCCGACCGCGCACAGCGTCGGCTGCCACCATCCCCAAGGCCACCGCCCATGGTGCATCGCGCCGAGCGCCGCTGCTTTTGGGAGGCGATCGCGTCGGGGCAATACAGCGAGGCTGCCGCGCGCACGGCGGGCGTCTCACCGCCGCTCGGTGGACGGTGGTTCCGGGAGTGCGGTGGTATGCCCCCTTCACCGTATGCGGGATCGGCCCCGGCGCGCTCGACGCGGTACCTCTCGATCGCTGAGCGCGAAGAGCTCGCGATGCTGCGCGCGCAGGGACTCGGCGTGCGCGCGATCGCGCTCCGCCGGGCGCCCTCCACGATTTTCCGCGAAGTGCGGCGAAATGAGGCGACACGCAGCGGCGGATTCGCCTATCGTGCGACGACCGCACAGTGGCACGCGGAGTGCGCCGCGCGCCGACCGAAAGTCGCGCGCCTGGCGGTGCATGACGTGTTGCGGACGTATGTCACGGATCGACTCTCGGGCACGCTCCTCGCGGCGAACGGTGTGGCGATCGCGGGTCCCACCGTGCTGTGGAAGACGCGTCGCCATGGCCCCAGGCAGCACCAGCGCTGGGCGCTCGCGTGGAGCCCGGAGCAGATTTCGCAGCGACTGCGCGTGGACTTCCCCGATGATCCGACGATGCGCATTAGTCACGAAGCGATCTACCAAGCATTGTAGGTTCAGGGTTGGTGCCTTGCGCCGCGAACTGACGGCGTGGCTGCGCAAGGGGCGTACGTTGCGTGTTCGGCGCGTTCGGGCGCAGAGTCGGGCGCAGAGTCGGGGGAAAGGGTTCGTGACTCCGGACGTGCTCATCAGCGCGCGCCCGGCGCTCATCGAAGATCGCGCGAACCCAGGACACTGGGAGGGCGATCTGATTCTTGGCCTCCGCAGTTCCGCGATCGGCACCTTGGTCGAGCTCACGACGCGATTCACCCTGCTGGCGCACACCGGCTGAAGCGCTCGATCAGTTCTTGCAATCACAATTGACCGCAGGTGTTGCGACGACCAGTTGACTCCAAGCCGTTCGCGACGCTCGATATGATGGCGTACACGGCCACGTCGTCGAATCACGAATTCGCGCTGACGCGTATCGCAACGTTCGAATTCAGCGGCCGCCGAAGGCGGTCCGCTGGAATGAAGGGTTGGGCGTCATGGCGTCTACTTCGCAATGGGTGGACGGTTCTTGCGGTAGGAGTTCTTCAGGAAAATCTTGCCGTCGCGAAGAGTGAACAGATCACAACCGTGAACCTCGACACGAGTTCCGTCCGCCCGTGTTCCCGTGAACGTCCACTCCGATACGCCCCGGTCGCCGAGGACAAAATGGCGCGCGTTCCCCCAGTGGGCATCGGGATAGATTTCCCAGACCTCCGCGAAGCCCGCCCGCACGGCTTCTTTGCCGACGTACCGGGCTCCGCAGATGTCAGCGCCGGCCGAGGACTCGAACACACAGTCCTCTGTCATGAACGACATCAGCGCATCGACATCGTGGCGATTCCACGCATTGGCGAAGGCCTGCAATGTTTCCGTGGTCACTTCAGGGATTGCTGTCTGCATGATCGAGCACCTCCTCTAGAAAAAAAGCAGGAACCAGCGCGCAACGCGGGTTTGCGCACTCATTTTTGACCTTCGTCATTTGGAACGTACTGGATGCCTACAAAGCCACCGGTCACTTGATTCGATCGCATGGCGGCGAGCTTGCCATCGGTGTTCCACTTCACGTGGGCCGCGATATCCGCCCAATCGATCTGCGAAAGGCGATTGACTCGGGGAATGTGAACTGTGAATGTCTCGTGATCCTGGTTTGGCTGTGGAATGTCCTTAAAGAGAAGCCAGTAGGCCTCTTTCTCCGCTTCGATGTACTTGACCAACATCGCGACTTGCAGCTTGCTCCAGAGTAGGTTGTAGGTCGCCACCTTCAGTTGGACTGGCTCCTTGTCATTCGGAGACGCTTGCGCTGACGCTTTCAGCTGGATGACCATTTCTCGGCCAGTGGCGTTGCCCTCTTCAAATATGTCAACTCGAAGGTCGACGCCGTAGTCGTTCTTCGGCTTTTCCATAGTCCAGTTCTTCGGTAGACACTGTTGAAAAAAGCGTTCAGATAATTCTTCGAGTTGATGCGAATCCGGTCGTTGAGGAAAGCTGGTGTTCATCGAGGCCACTGTTCCTG
>JANMNM010000094.1:0-14880 GCA_031373905.1 Gemmatimonadaceae bacterium
CCTGGTCGCGTCACGATAGACGAACGCGCGATCGTACGATTGTGCGGTGAGCGACATCGGCACGACGCACGCCGTATCCACCTGCCAGACAGGTGTCTCGATCGCGTCGGCGAGAGCGGCGGTCCACGCGCTGAGCGGTGCGACCGGCATAAGTTCCGTCACGACGAGCGCTGCGCGCTCGGCCAGCGTCTTCAGGTGCGGGCCGCGATGCCCGTCACGCTCCAGATGAAACGCCGTCCCGATCCCGCGTGCCGTGAGTTCGGCAGCAAGGTCGCGCGCACCCTCGAGCATGAACATGTGATGTCGGTCACTGGCGTACGGATATCGCTCCGACAACGCGTGATACACGAAAGCGCCGATCCCAAGGGCATTGGCGACGGTGAGGGCGACATCCAGCGCCGGGTTCTCGTGCGCACGGACCGCCGTGCGCGCCCAGTAGAGCACGTACGCCCCGGCATCGCGCGGCGGCCCAGGGCGGCCAACGGGAACGACGCGCTCGGCAAGATGCGCTGGAAGCCACTGCAGTGGGACGGACACGATGACGGGTTGCGGGGTGAACTCCATCGGGCGGGGGCGTACGTCGGGCCACGGAATAGTCGATGCGGCAGCGATTCGGTTCCCGGTCGGCCGGAAACGCGGGCGTTGCCGTGCAACGATGTGATGGATCAATCATCAGCTGACCCGGATGCGCGGCACGCGTCCGCGCCTACCGCTCCAGATGAAAGACTCGCACCATTTCCACCCACTTCTCACCCGGTGCCGCCCAGGGAAGCGCCTGCTGGTAGCGCCACATCAGCAGCTCCCACTCCGCCACCTTCGGATTGCCTGCGTCCGCCGCAGCCTTCGCGGCGGGATCGAATCGCTCGTCGGTCTCCATGATCATCGTCAGCCGGTTTCCGGTGCGCCAGATCTCCATGTCGACGATACCAGCGTCCCGAATGCTCGCCGCAATCTCGGGCCAGATTTCTTCATGCAGCCTGCAGTACTCGGCGATGAGTGCCGCGTCGTCCTTGAGATCCAGCGCGAGGCACCACCGTCGTGTCATGTCGTGGGCTCCAGCGTGTGTTGATGTCCACGCAGCGCAAAGTGCAGCACGACCAGGTAACACGCGACCGGAATCCAGAACGCAGTCTGAATACCACTCGCGTCAGACACCGCACCCATCAGCGCGGGTACCAGCGCGCCGCCCACGATGCTCATGACCACGAGCGATGAACCGAATTTCGTGTCCTCACCAATGCCGTCGATGGCAAGGGCGAAGATCGTCGGAAACTGGATGGAGTGAAAGAGACCCAGCAGCACGACCATCCAGACGGCGGCAGCGCCCGATCCTGACGCGGCGACCGCTGCCGCGCCGGCGCCAAGCGCAGCAACCGTTGCCAGCATTTTCGGCGCCGGAATTCGAGTCATCAGCGCCGACCCAAGCACGCGCCCCGCAAGGAATCCAGCCAGATGCCATTTGAGAAAATCGGCCGCCACGCGCTCGGGCGTTCCCGGTATTGCCTGCTGCGCAAACCGGATCACGAACGACGCGACCCCGACCTGCGCACCGACGTAACAGAACTGCGCGAACACGCCTCGCCGCAGATGTGCATGCCGCCACGCGCTCGCAAGGCCTCGGCCGCTTCCCACTCCGGGCTCGGTAACCTCGGGGAGCCTCGAGAACGCGATCATCACGCCGACCAACACGAAGATCGCCGTGATCACGAGATACGGCCCCTTCACCGCGAAGGCTTCAGCACTGCGCCAGCTTTCGATCGCGGCTGGCGACATCGTCGAGAGATCGGCCGCAGAATGCTCCACGCCCGAGAGAATGAACCGCGCACCGAGGATCGGCGTGATGAGCGCACCGAACGCGTTGAACGCCTGCGCCGTGTTCAGCCGTCGCGCTGCGCTGCCGGGGGGGCCAAGTACCGTCACGTAGGGATTCGCCGCCACTTCGAGCACGCATTGGCCGCACGCCATGACGAAGAGCGCCAGCAGGAAGAACGGGTACCAGCGCGACGTTGCGGCCGGCTGGAACAGGACGGTGCCGAGTGCACACAGCGCGAGGCCGACGAGAATGCCGCGACGATAGCCGACGCGGCGCATGAGCCACCCCGCGGGCAGCGCCATCAGAAAATAGCCGCCGAAAAATGCCGTCTGGATCAGTGACGACTGAAAGTCGCTCAGGTCGAGTGCTTTCTTGAGGTGCGGAATCAGGACGTCGTTGAGGTTGACGCCGATCGCCCACAGAAAGAACAGCGACGTGACGAGGATGAACGGCACGGCGTACCGGCGCTCGGTGAGCGGCGAACTGCGGTCGGTCATCACGCCTCAGGGCAGGAGGAATGGTCTGCGATATCGCGGCGGAAACACATCACGTCAGCGCACGATCGAGATGCACGTATCCACCATCCACGTACAGATGCTGTCCCGTGATGTGTCCGGCACGAGGCGAGAGGAGAAAACACGCCATGGCCGCAATCTCCTCGGGCAGCGTCATACGGTGCTCCAGCGGAATGCGTTCGAGGATCGCGGCCTGCTTTGCGGCGGGATCCGGGAACGTGTCGAGCCACTGCCGATAGAGCGGGGTCATCACCTCGGCGGGAACGATGGCGTTGACGCGGATGCCATGCGGCAGCAGTTCGGCCGCCCACTCACGCGTGAGCGCGAGGATGGCGCCCTTCGCGGATGCATAGCCCGATGTATTCCCCTGCCCTGTGACGGCCGTCTTGCTGGCGATGTTGACGATCACGCCGTGCGAGGCTTTGAGATGCGGCAGCGCGAAGTGCGCGATGTCGTAGTAGTGATGGAGATTCGTGCGCAGCGACTCGCGGTACCGCGCCGGGTTG
The DNA here is from genome assembly GCA_031373905.1 of Gemmatimonadaceae bacterium. GTDB lineage: Bacteria > Gemmatimonadota > Gemmatimonadetes > Gemmatimonadales > Gemmatimonadaceae > JACMLX01. The sequence continues at coordinate 2,835 of JANMNM010000094.1, forward strand.
CCGTGCTCCAGGCCGACACTGTCGTTCACCCCCGCATTGTTGACGACCGCATCGATCCCGCCTGCACGATGTACAACGTCCGCGATCGCGTCGCGGCACGTGTCGGGGTCGCGCAGGTCGGCGACCGTGGAAATGCAGCCGGAGTATTCGCTTGCGAGTGCCTCGATGGCGCGCGGATCACGATCGATCACCGCAGGTGTCGCCCCCTCGGCGACAAGTGCACGGACAATCGCGGCACCAATGCCCTTTGCGCCCCCGGTCACGACCACTACGCGCTTCTCGAGTCCGAGCTGCATTGATCCTCTGGCGTCAGTCGGCCGGTTCCGCTGCCCCGGCGGGTGAGTGCGCTCACGGATCGGGCGCTGCCGATACATGCGCCGCACAAACGTCGCGGCCCGGCAGCGGCTGGCGCAACCAGTTTGCTCATTCCCGGGCCACGCGCCATTCTTGGCCGTCCGCCCGACTGTACGTGCCGCGTGTCACTTTCGGCGCCGCAGCGAGCAACGCCACGCCGGCTCCCGCGGAGTTTTACGTCGCGGAAGGCGGTCCTCCCTGAACGGAACCGGTCCAGATGCGACTCCGCGTCATTCCTGCCCTGCTCCTCTTCGCGCTCCCGGCGGCGGCCCAGAGCTACACGCCGAGCCCGGAGAATCTCGAGTCGCGCCGATGGTTTCAGGACGCCAAGCTCGGCCTGTTCATCCATTGGGGCATGGCAGTGCAGCTCGGGGATGACATGTGGGCGATGCACGACAAGCAGATCCGCATCGTGGACTACGAGCGACTTGCCCCGAGCTTCAACCCGACGGCGTTTGACGCGCGTGCCTGGGCGCGTGCGGCCAGGGCTGCGGGGATGAAGTACATCACGCTCGTGTCGAAGCACCACGACGGTTTTGCCCTTTTCGATTCCAAGGTCAGCGACTACGACATCGTCGACCGCTCGCCGTACCGCAAGGACATCGTCGGTGAACTGGCTGCGGCGTGCAAGGCGGAGGGACTCAAGCTCTTCCTGTATTATTCGCAGCTCGACTGGCACCATCCCGACTTCTTCCCGCGCGGGGGAACCGGGCAGTTCGCAGGTCGTCCGCAATCAGGTGATTTCAATCGGTATCTGGACTACATGGACGCGCAGTTGACGGAGCTCCTCAGCAACTACGGCCCGATCGGCGGAATCTGGTTTGACGGCATGTGGGATCGCCCCGACGCTGACTGGCGGCTGGCCAGAACGTACGGGCTGATTCACCGCCTGCAACCGTCCGCACTCGTCGGCTCGAACCATCACAAGCTCCCGTTCGCCGGCGAAGACTTCCAGATGTTCGAGCAGGATCTGCCGGGGGCGAACACGGCGGGATTCAACACCACCGAAATCGGATCGCTGCCGCTCGAGAGCGCGATCACCATGAATGACAGTTGGGGCTATCGGATCACCGACCGGAAATGGAAGACACCCCGACGCGTGATTCGCGACATGGTCGAAGCGGCGGGCAGGAACGCGAATTACCTGCTCAACGTCGGCCCGCTGCCAAACGGCGAGTTTCCACCGGAGGCGTTGACGATCCTCTCCGAACTGGGGAAATGGAACACCGAATTCGGCGAGTCAGTGTCGGGAACGCGCGCCGGTCCGATCGAGCCGCGCCCCTGGGGGGTGTCCACGGCGAAAGGTGATCGCGTGTATCTGCACCTGCTCAACTGGAGCGATCGTGTGCTGACCATTCCGACCCTGCCGCGCGCGATCGTGAAGGCGTACCGAATGAGCGACCGCGCGCCAGTTGAGATGACCACCCTGCGACAGGGCATTGCGCTCTCGCTTCCCGGGCGGAACGGCGATCCGACAGACGAGGTGTACGTGCTCGACCTGCGGCCTGTGCGTTAGTGAATTGCCGAATGTGTCTGCGTCATCTGCTCCGTCTGGGCATGGCCCGGGTGCGATTGAGAGAGTAGTCCGACAACATGGTTCGCACGCGTCCGTCAACGTCCGCGCATCGCGCGTGTCGGTCTTCGTGCGCCGCGAGCGATCGGCGTGCATCGGCGCATCGTTCCGGTCGGCGACGATCACCTCGTGGCCGAGCGACTCCAGGCGGCGGGCCGCGGACGAGAGAGTCACGGGTCAGCGTCACGGGCCACCGGTGCGACCGGTGACCGGCCTGATGCTGGCCCCAGCAGTGCACTTTCACTTCGGCTTCTGGCTCCGGGTCCTGACTCGGTGTCACCACTCGGCGACTCGACGCTGTCTCATGACGCTGATATCCACGGTTGACCCCCGTCGTTGCCGCAAGCCTTGCCGCACCCCTGCGCGCACTCCAGCTTGCCCTGCCACACCCCCGGCCCGAGGCACGAGGCCCGAGGCGCGAGCCACGGTACCGGTGTCATTCACGCTTCACGAGACCCAACGGATGATGCCTCCTCGGCCGAACCGCCTGCGAACCCACCCCCGCGGCAGTGCACTGCTGCCGCTCACGCTGTGCGCCACCCTGCAAGGCTGCTACGCCTACCGTGCGACGCCCGCCGGCGCGCTGTCCGATGGTGCCGAGGTGCGGCTCCGGCTCACCGCCGATGGCGCGGTCGCGATGACCAGTGCCGCAGGGCTTCGCCTGCGCACGCTCGAAGGGCGGCTTCAGCAGCGCAGCACTGACGGCACCATCGTCGTGCTGCCGACCGATGTCACCACGACCGACGGTGATGCGCTGCCGTGGAGGCGCGGTGTGCTCACGGTACCCGTCACCGCGCTCGCAGGCATCGATCAGCGCACGATCGACCGCCGTCGCAGCGTGGGCGTCGCTGCCGGCATCGGGGCCGTCTTTGTCGGCGTGGTGGTATTCGCGCTGCGGAGTATCTGGGGTCGCGGCGGCAGCACCGTACAGCAGGGGCCAGGCACGCCGGACTGAATTCGCGGCGCGCCGTACCCGTCCATCTGCCGCGCTGACGGTAGCTCGCTTGCCACGGCCCATGGCGTCGTGCATACTGGCCGACGTACCGTGCGTTTGTTCAACGTTCCAGCACGGGCCTTGTCGTGACACCCGCTGATTGATCCGGGGAGCGCTGCGCCCCTCGCGCGCCTCCGCTACGAATGCATGTTCGTGCCCGCCACCGTCAGGCGGGAGAGTCGTCGTACCATCAGCCGGTGAGGTTCGGATGTTCCCTAAGCTGTCATGGAAGAGCGTTGGGCGGGCGATCGCGGTGGCGGCCAGTCTGGCCACGATCGGTGCCGGAGCAGCACAAGCACAGACCACCGCGACGATCCGCGGCAAGGTGACGAACCCCGGCGGTCAGCCGGTGCCAGCGGCACAGGTGCTCGTGCTGCGGACCACCCTGGGCGCACAGGCAGGGCCCGACGGCACCTACTCCATCGCACGCATCCCCGCCGGCGTGGTAGTCCTGCGGGCCCGTGCCATCGGGTACGAGTCCAGCGAGCGCACCCTCACGCTGTCCGCCGGCCAGACGGTGACGATCGATTTCGTCATCAAGACATCGCCGGTCTCGCTCGATCAGGTGGTGGTCACCGGCACTGCCGGCTCGGCACGCAAGCGTGAAGTCGGCAACTCCATCGCACAGGTGAGCACCGCCGACCTGCCCGAGGTGCCGACCAACGTCTCCAACCTGCTCGCCGGCCGCGTGGCCGGTGTGCAGATCTCGGGCGGCACGGGTAACTCGGGTTCCGGCAGCGCGATCCGCCTGCGTGGTGCCACATCGCTGGCGCTCAGCAACCAGCCGCTGATCTACGTCGACGGCGTGCGCACGCGCTCGGACGAATATCCGCGCAACGGCATCTTTCAGGGCGCGACCCAGCGCGGTGCCAATTCCTACGGCAGCCCCCTGAATGACATCAACCCGGACGACATCGATCGCATCGAGGTCGTGAAGGGCGCCGCCGCCACCACGCTCTTCGGCACCGACGCCGCCGCGGGCGTGATCCAGATCTTCACCAAGCGCGGCTCGAACAGCGCACCGAAGTGGACGACGCAGGTCAGTACTGGCGTCGCGCAGCTGCAGAAGTTCGGCGCTGGCGATGCGCCACTGCTCTACATGGATCCCTTCCTTCGCAATGGCGTCCGATTCGGCGCACAGGCGCAGGTCGCCGGCGGCACGCAGAACAATGTGAGGTACCTGTTCTCGTTCGGCGCCGACAACACCGACGGCGTGCTGCAACTCGACACCGAGCGGAAGTACCAGCTGCGCGCCAACATCGACTTCAACCCGCTGAAGCACGTCCAGTTCAGCTGGAACACGTCGTACACGAACAACTCGATCACGCAGACACCGGCCGGCAACAACGCGCAGGGTGTCACGCTCAACGCCTTCCGGCGCGACCGCAACTACTTCGGCAACGCGAACCCGGACACGATCAAGCTCGTCTACGGCCAGCAGCTCAACTCGAACGTTGACCGGCTGCTGATGGGCGCCACCACCACGTGGACGCCGATCGAACGCTTCTCGAGCCGCCTCGTGATCGGCTTCGATCGCTCGGCACTCGAAAACCGGAACGTCCGACCGTACGGCTTTCCGGGCGCTGTGCTGGGCATCATCCAGAACCAGCTCTGGCAGAACAAGATCCTCAGCTTCGACTGGGCCAACAACTACGAGATGCGCTTGGGCAGCGACTTCCGCGCCACACTCTCGGCTGGCACGCAGTACATCAGCTCGCGCGTGGGTGACGTGGTCGCGTACTCGGAGAACTACCCTGCTCCCACCAACCCGACGGTCGCCTCTGGCTCGCTGCGCAACGCAGACGAGAACCGCCTCAAGAACATCACCGGCGGCGCATTCTCGCAGGCGCTGTTCGGATTCAAGGACCGGTACTTCCTGACGGTCGGCGCACGCGTGGACGGCAACAGCGCCTTCGGCACCAACTTCGGATTCCAGACCTATCCCAAGGCCAGCGCATCGTGGGTGGTGTCGGACGAAGGGTTCTGGAAGGAGAAGTTCGGCACACTCAAGGCACGCGCCGCCTTCGGTGCCGCCGGTCGCGCGCCGACCGCCTTCGCCGCCGTGCAGACGTGGGATCCGGTCGGCTGGGGCACCTTGCCCGCCGTGCGCCCGCTCAATCTCGGCGACGCGAACCTCGGCCCCGAGCGCACCGTCGAAACGGAATTCGGATTCGACCAGACGCTCTTCTCCGGCCGCTTCTCGGTGGACTTCACCTGGTTCAAGGCCGTCACCTCCGACGCACTCTTCTTCGTGCGCAACGTGCCGTCGCAAGGCTTTCTCAACAGCTCACTCAGCAATGCAGGCAAGATTCAGAAGAGTGGTGTCGAGGCCGCCATCAATGCGACGCTGCTCGACCGTCGCAACCTCACCATCCGCGCCGGACTCAACGTCAGCACCAACCAGAGCAAGGTGCTCAGCCTCGGCGGTGCACCGTCGTTCAGCGTCGGCAACTTCGGCTGGGTCATTGAGGGGCAGCCGGCACCAGTGCTGCGCGGGCGCCTGATCCGGGACGCCGATGTGATCGGCGCACCGATCGACACCACGGTCAACTACACCTACGGACCGGCACAGCCGACGCTGATCCTCTCGCCGTCGCTCAACATCACGACGTGGAAAGGCATCAGCATTTCGGCGCGTGGCGAGTATCAGGGCGGCGCCTACATCAACGAGGACGCCTCGTTCCAGGCGCTCTCGCGCTCCGTGCTCTGGCCAACCTGCGCGAATGCCTACCCCGCGCTCGCCGCCGGCCAGCCCGTCACGCCTCGTGAACGTCTCACCTGCGTGCCCGGCAACGTGCGCAACGACATGTTCATCTTCCCGGCCGACTTCTTCAAGCTCCGCGACATCACGGTCATCGTGCCGCTCGGCAAGCTGATTCCGGGTACCACCAGCAGCTCCTTCGTCGTGTCGGCGCAGAACGCGTTCCGCCGCAACTACGGCATGCCGCTGTTCGATCCCGAGATGTCGGGCAACGACGGTTTCAACGCCACCGTGCGCTACATCTCGGAGCACATCCCTGCTCCCGCGATGTATCTCACGTCACTGCGCATCTCGTTCTGAGGCCCGCGACCATGACCATCATTCTTCGCGCGGCATCGCGCACCGCCTGCATCGCGACCCTCGCCTTCGTCGGCGGCTGCGACCTCAAGGTCACCAACCCCGGCCCCATCCAGGCCACCTTCCTCGATAACACCGCCGCGCTCACGGCCATCACCAACGGTGCCGGTCGCGATTTGGGCGAAGCGCTCAACTTCACCGCGTATACCGGCGCGGCCGTGACGAAGGAGCTGCTGCCCTCCGGCTCAACCGCCGCCTTCGGTATCTCGGTGCGCCAGCAGGTCGGCATTCTCGCCAGCGACGATGGCGACGACTGGTGGAACCAGGCGCAGCGCGCGCGCTGGACGGCTGAGTCGGGCGTGACACGCATCAGGACTGTGCTCGGCGCCGCTGCAGCGAACAACGCGACGCTCGCGCAGGGACTCATCTGGGTCGGTTACGCGAATCGTCACCTCGCCGAGAACTTCTGTGACGGCATCATCGACGGCGGCCCGAAGCAGCCGTACACGATCTATCTCGAGCGCGCCGAGGCGGCGTTCACCGAGGCGATCACCGTCGCCAACGCAGCCAGCAATACGGCGCTGCGTGATGCCGCGACGGCCGGCCGTGCCTCGGTGCGTCTGCTCCGCAACAATCTCCCGGGTGCCGTGGCCGATGCTGGCGCAATCGCGAACACCTTCGCGTACCGCATGCCGTATTACGTGAACACGGTGGCGCAATACAACCGCGTCAACTGGGCCTCGGCCAACCAGCCGTACCGCGCGCACACGGTGTGGGGCACCTATTACGAGAACTATCGGCGGACCAGCCGTGACCCGCGTGTGCCGTACGATTCGAGCCTCACGACCCGCAATGGTGACGCTGCAGTCACGAGCCTGGGCGGCTTGGTGCGCTGGTATTTCCAGACGAAGTACGCCGACCGTGCGGCGTCCATCAACCTCGCAACGGGCTGGGAGATGCGCCTCATCGAGGCCGAGGCGCTGCTGGTGGCTGGTGACATCCCGGGGGCGATGACGAAGCTCAACGCCCGCCGCATCGCGCTCTCCCTCACGCCGTGGCCGGCGACGACGGCGACCGAGGCGTGGGTGGCACTCAAGCGTGAGCGTGGCATCGAGCTGTGGCTGGAGGGGCGTCGCCTTGGCGATCAGCGCCGTTGGGCTGCGCTCAACCGACCGGGCGAGTCGGACGACATGACGGGGCGCTCACTCTGCTTCCCGATTCCGCGCTCCGAGATCGAGACGAACCCGAACCTGATCGGGTCGTAAGAGTCGCAGGTCCGCAGGGCGCAACACCGACGGTCGCGCGTGGCCCGCCAGGCCCGCGCGACCGTTCCGTTTCAGAGGCGCTGCACCCGCTTCCCCAGCGGCGCGAACGACACCGCCGCCAGCCGGAAGTGCGCCAGGCCGAACGGGATGCCGACGATCGTCAGGCAGTATCCCACGCCGGCCGTGACGTGCGAGATCAGCAGCCAGATGCCGGCGAAGATGATCCAAAGCACGTTTGCCAGCTCGGTGCCGGCGATCTGCTTCTCACCCAGGTCACGCACGTCCACCAGCGTCCGCCCGAACGGCCACGCCGCGAACCCCGCGATGCGCCAGGCGGCGATCGCGAACGGCAGGCCGACCACGGTGACCGCCAGCAGGCAGCCGAGCGCCAGCCAAGCCAGCCCGGCCACGATGCCGCCACCGAGGGTGAACCAGAGGAGGTTGAGGAGCAGCGTCATGCGGGCATCTCCGTGCGGGACGTGGCGCGTCGGGAAGGTGCCGCGCCCACGTGTAACGCATGTTGCCGGACCAAAGTGTTAATCATGTTCCCGGCTGTTCAGACCCCGCGCGCGCGTGCCGGAAGAGCCACCACGACCACGCCGTCATCAGCATGGCTGCGACGGTGGTGATCGCGAACATCGGACTGCTGGCGACCGACGTCCCTTCTGCAACGAGTCGCGCAACGTGCGCGAGCACGAGCAGGAAGTACAACACGCCCGAGAGCAAAAGGTACGCGCGCATGCTCACCTTATCCGATGTGATCGAGTGGCCGACCAATCTCCCAGTGATGGCCGAATGGGTCCGCGATACGCCCCAGCAGCCAGCCATTTCGCTCGTCCACGCTGAAGACGCTCTCAGCGCCCGCCTGCAGCGCACGTGCGACCACGTCATGCGGAGCCGGCACTACAAGGACGAGGCGGACCGTTGAGCCTCGAAGCGTTTCAGGACTGAAATTCTGATGCTCCGGCGATTCGTCCGTCACCCAGAACTCGGCACCGTGCGCCGAGAGATGGGCCACCACGGCGCCATCGTCCGCGTCGATGCGAAAGAGCGTCTCCGCGCCAAATGCCTGCATGTAGTACTCAACCGCGGCGGCACCGCGACGCACCGACAGCATGGGAGACAGATGCATGCGTTCCGCCACTGGCGACTCCGGTGATTGAAAGCTCGCACAACGCTTACGGCCGAGGCGGGCTAGAAGTTATGACTGGCTGGCCCCCGCGTTTCGCGTGAGTTAGTTCCGCGCGATCACCCGAGCGTCACCAGAGCCACCTGCGACGAGTGTTTCTGTCGCACATCGTCGGAGACCAGCCCATGTCATCGTCCACTGCTGCTCCCTCAATCATCTACCTCTGCCTCGACGTCCACAAGGACTCCGTCACGATCGCCGTCCTCCCGGCGGATGCCACTGCACCGACGCGGATCGACACGTATCCGAATGACTTCGCCAAGCTGCGGCGCGTCTTCGAACGCCACGCCAAGGACGGCGAGATTCGCGCGTGCTACGAGGCCAGTGACGCGGATACGTGCTCCAGCGCACCATGCGGGGCTGGGGCTATCACTGCGACGTCATCGCGCCCTCATTGATCCCGGTGAAGCCGGGTGTCCAGCGCAAGCACGACACGTATGTTGCGAGCCAATTGGCGCGGCTGTATCGCGCCGGCGAGTTGACGACGATTCGAATTCCGACTGAGGCGGAGGAGCGCGTCCGCGATGTCGTGCGATGTCGGGAAACGCTGCAGCGCGAAGTGATGAAGTCGCGGCACTACATCCTCAAGTTCTTGGCGCGGCGCGGGTTCATCTATCGCGCGGGGCTCCATTGGCGACCGGCGCACTACACGTGGCTGCGTCAGCTCACCGGCACGACCTCCCCGCTCGCCGCAGAGGATCGGCTCGTCTTTGGGGAGTACTTCGCCCTGCTCGAGTACAAGCTCTCGCGACGGGACGCGCTGGATCAGCATGTCGCCGAGGTCGCGCTGACACCAGCCTACGCGCCGGCGGTGGCGACCCTGCAGTGCTTCCGACGCATCCAAGTGCATAGCGCGATGGTGTTGGCCACGGAGCTGGTCTATTGGCGGCGCTTTGACGCGCCGCGCAAACTGATGGCGGATCTCGGGTTCGTCCCGCGCGAACATTCGAGTGGTCCCCGCGAGCGACGGGGATCGATCACGGAAGCGGGTAATACGCATTGCCGGCACGTCTTGGTGCAAGCCGCCTGGGCGTATCGCTTACGTCCGAAGATTGGCCCCGCGCTCGCGAGGCGGCAGCGCGGCCAATCACCCACCGTCACGCTGCACGCGTGGAAGGCGCAACAGCGCTTGTACGCGATGTACCATCGGCTCTCGCTGCGGCGAGGCCCGCATATCGCCGTGGTGGCCGTGGTGCGCGAACTCATCGGATATCTGTGGGCGGTGATGCGCGAGCTGGAGGTCGCGCGTGAGACCGCGCCGCCCGTCGCGGCGTAACCGCACGACGCAGGATGCAGGACGGCGCAGGCGTGACGTGATTCTTCGGAGGTCCACGGGTGTTCGGTGGTACGACAGGAGCTGCCTCGGCCTCGTTATGGGGTACATCGGTCCACATGACGATCGAATCCCCGATCCTAGAATGAGCGCACTCCAGACGAATCCAATTCTTGCCGCTCCTGCGTGGCGACACGCTGACCGGCGTATATCAGCAGGATTCATCGTCGAAGACACCATCGGCACTCGTGGCCTCTCTCCGCGCATCACCACCTACCAACCACCGCACATACCCAAAAAAAGACCCTCTTGACAGCAGCCCAGTCATATCAGCGGGCGCGCAGTACGGGCGACGATTCGCGACTGCCGAGCCGGTGTTCGCGAATATTCGCATCAACACGCGACTGGATCGCTTCACGCACCGCCGCCGTACGAAGGTCAACGGCCAGTGGCTGTTATTCTGTCTGGTGCACAACATCGAAACGCTCACCCGCGCGGGATATGCGGCGTAACCGAGGCGCCGGGAGCAGCCCGCGCCGTCGCAAATGACGCGAGCACGGGCGGAATGCACGCGAAACGACAGTCCAACATGGGCGATTGTTGTTCGCGCGTAATTTCTACGCGATGCGGACGCCCCGGGCGGCGCGCGTTGAGGCTTTTTCTACAGCCTCAACACCAGCATTGCCTGCGGAGTGCCCGCACAGAAGCTACTCCTGCTCTTCGCAACTTCTGGCACTCCGACTGGCACATGCAGATGTTAAGCGGGGGGCGCAGACGTTTCCTCCAAGCGGCCCGTCAGCGGCGAAGGCCGGCGCGCGGCGTAAGGTAGCGCGCCGACTTACAGCCGGCAGACTAGGAATTGCTTGTTCGAACGGCTGGTGAAGGGCCCCATCGTGAGATCGCCGTACTTGTGCACCACGGTAAAGCCGTTGTACGCGACCAACGCGTCCAGTTCTTTTGGAAAGAACTGCCGCATACGAAACTCTAGCCGATGGCGCTCCGTCTCGCTGGAGGTGAGCGTGAACTCGCACTCGGCGCACTGAGTCGCCGCGTCATAGCCGACGCTGCTCGTGAGTGCGTACGTCATGCCATCGACCACCACTGTCTCGCCAGCGTCGAGCGTGTGGCCGAGCCCAGCCAAAATTGACACCGAGGGGGAAAACAATTCCAAGAGGAGCGTGCCGCCATGCGCGAGGGCGCGCTTGACGCAGCGGAAGAAGCCCTCGTGCTGCGAGCGGTCGTGCAGACTCGAAAGGGACTGCGTCGCGACAATTACCGTATCGAACGCGTCGGGGACTTCGAAATCAGTCATGTCGCCGAGTATCCACGTGATGTCCACGCCGCGTTCCGAGGCCTTGGCACGCGCCAACGCAAGCATCTCGGGCGACAGGTCGAGTCCCGTCACGTGTCGACCAGCGGCGGCGAGCGGAATAGCGAGTTTGCCTGTGCCGCACGCCAATTCCAGCACGCGCGAGCGGTCCTGTGTGTGCCGAAGGTAGTAGTCGAGCCAGTCCCCAGACGCGTTCGCGCCCATGATCGCGTCGTAGAAGCGTGGCGCTTGATACAGGTGCACGATGGTTCTCCGCTTGCGGTATTCTGCACTTTTGGCGCGCACGCGCCCGTGTGAGCGACAGCCTTAAGCGGGACGCCGAGTTCTGCAGCGCCTGACACGCCCCATGGAGGCACGCCGTAGACCATGAGTGATCCGTTCACTCCGTTTCTGCACTCCCGCGAGCGCGAGCGACGCCGGGCAGCCCGCCTTACGAATCGCGTTCTGCTCCACGGCGACTGCACGAAAGTTACTCCTGAGCACCGACCACAGGTCGCCGTGGCAACAGCAACGCGGGTTATACGGCCCGTCGTTTGCGCGCGACCGGAGCCGCCGCGCCGATCTGCTCCACATAGCTCCGCAACACCGCATTGATCCGCGTCTGATACTTCGGTCCCGTCGCCCGGAACCAGTCAATCACGTCTTCGTCTAACCGAATCGAGATCGCCTGCTTCGTCACCGGCGTCACCACCCGCGCGCCGTGCCAGAAATCGTCCGGCAATGCGCGCAATTCCGCCGGTGACGTCCGGGCGATCTCCGCATCTGACGTGCGCCGCAGGCGTGCCAGATCAGCGCGGCCCTTCGTGGGCGTCTTCGCCGTCACGCGGCGGCGAGCTGGCTTGGGCGATGGCTTGGGCATAACGACGGCGCTCCTTGCGCTGGCTGAGACGAGCACTGATGATCCGACGCACGATCGCGCCGTCCGACGCGACCCGATCGGTGAACACCACCGTCACCGGAATCTCGTCCGCGAGGCCGAGCGCCACGACTCGGCGCTCCCCGTAGTCCCG